>DASXEJ010000281.1 GCA_036490175.1 Pirellulales bacterium
CCTGTCGCTACGAATGCGGTCGCGGCAAAACCGGCGGCCAATGTCGACGACGTTCAACGCATCGTCTGCTCCAAGTGCGCGACAAAGATGCGTGTGCCCCCCAACGCGGCTGGCAAACAAATCGTCTGTCCCAAGTGCAAAAACAAACAACGCGTGCCAGAAGCTGTCGCCGCGGCCAGCGAGGACAGTAAAAAAACAGTGAGTAACGTCGACACGATTGCGCTGACCGAGACACCTATCCCCGCGCAGGATTTGGACGGCGGCATGTTTGACATGCTCGACGAGGGTGCCGGCACAGACACGGGCGCCGATGCGACCTCGCCCGCCTCCCTCACCGGGCCCAAACTGTCAGGGGGAAAATCCAAAGGAGGTGGCAATAAGCTCTTGGGCTTGCCGCCGATGGCCGTTTACGGTGGCGCCGCCGCCATCACGGCACTCGTCATAGGGCTGATCTTGGTCATGGTGCTTTCCGGTCCGACCGCCACTACGACGATGGTCGCGCAAGCGCCCCTACCGGCGCCCACTTCCCCGCAACCAAGTATTTCAACGTCGCCAGTTTCGACACCGCCACCGTCAGCACCGGCTGCCGCTGCCGTATCACCCGCGCCGGCCCCGAGCATAAGTCAGACTGCCCCAAGTGTGACCCAGCCTGCCGCGACCGTAACACCGGCTGCCCCACCAGCCGAGCCAGCCGCATCCGTTCCACCCTCAGGCCCACGCATGGACCCGCTAGCGGCGGCAGCTGCGCGCCGTCGGGCCGAAATGGCCGCTCAGACCGGCGCGGGCCCGCTACCGATCGGAGGACGGAACCCTCCTCCTGCATCGACCGCCGCGCCACCAGCGCAGGTCGATCCGACGGCTTGGCTGAAGAGGATTCCACTTGTGCGCCTGGTGCCTGATTCTCAACCGTCAGCCGGCGAGACGGCCGCGGCGCAGAAATCCCGCGACGAATTGCTTGGTTTAGTGAAAAACGTGCAGGCTGCGCAGGATAAATTGCTAGAATGCCTCGTGCAGATTAACGACACCGACTCCGCCAAACGATGGGCGTCCCAGTGGGCAGAGTCGACTTCGCTGGGCGTCGATTACATCAGGCAGATCAGACAAGCTGGAGGTCTGCCGAAGGTCGAACCCGTGCCCCCGCCGTCGGCGGGCCTGGGACTTCGCGGAATGGCCATGGCCCAAGAGAAGGCCAAGGCATCCAATCCGGGTCCGCATGATCAGGAAGTCGTTCAGCGTCTCGAGGCAGAGCTTACCAGGATCAACCAGTTCCCGGGCGCAATGGCGGCACTAGAAGCTTCCCTGGCCGAACGAGCGGCACGCGAGCCGCAAAGCGCTTTGGCGGCGGCACTCACACAGCGTGGCGTCACGATCCCCGCCGCGCCGGCCCCCTAGACGCGACGGCTATTTCAGGCTGAACTGCTCGATCCTTTCAGCCACGGCAACGGGATCTTCGATCAATAAAAAGTGGCCCAAGTCCGGCAGTTCGTGGTAAGCCGCTTGTGGGCAGCGCCGCGCCAGTTCGCGCCCCATCTCTACATGTGCAATCGGGTCGCCATCGGCCCAAACAAACTGAAGCGGGGAAGTGGTCTTCTCTAGCACCCCCACCCAACGATCCGCGTAGAGATATCGTTCGCGCATGTACCCGGCCAGCGCTGGCAGCCGCAAATACCCCTCCTGATAGCGCAACAACTCGTCCATCACTTGCGCATCACGTTCGGTGATTGCCTCGGGGCGCCGCATTAAGCCTCGCAATGCAGCCACGTACATACCCGGTAGCGCAGTGCGGCAGAATTCGATGGCCTGCGGCAGCGAAGCATTATTCGCCAATAGTTCCTGCAGTGGCGTGATTTTGGCGAGCCATTGCAGCATGCTACCGTTAAGAAATGTCGATCGCTCGACGTGGAAGGTCAATCTCTCCTCGGCTTGTCGAGCCAACAATTCGCAATGCACGCTGGTCCCCATGTCGTGGCTCACGACATGCGCGGCTGGCACGTCCAAGCGCTGCAGCAATTCCTCCAGCAGATCAGCCTGCGGAAAGAGGGAGTAGCCATACGCAGCGGGCTTGTCTGACAACCCAAACCCTAGAAAATCCGCGGCGAAGACACGAAACTGCCGCCGCACCAATCGCATGACACCATGCCAGTCGTAGCAAGACGTCGGGAACCCGTGCAGGAGAACCACAGCGGCACGTTTCTCGGGCGGCCGAGGATTGTCCGGCCCCTGCTCAACGACAAAGATGCGATGGCCCGCAATGTTTTCATGGCGACCGACGGCCAGCCACTCGCGCGTGGCATCTGAGAGCGATTCGTGATCGGCTGTCATGGGCAGAGACCTCGCGGACAGAATGGATCTGTTCGCGTGATTCTCGCCACCGCGCAGTCTGTTGACAATACTCAACCGCTAAATCCCCGCTCGACGTTCGCCGGCCGCGATAGTTGAACCACGAATCATACGAATAAAGCATCCCTCGTTATTCGTATGATTCTTGGTATCTCGTTATTCTTCTCCTTTCCGTGCGCCCGCGGATATCGCGCTCGCTACCGTGCCGGAACCTTATGACCTGCC
The DNA here is from genome assembly GCA_036490175.1 of Pirellulales bacterium. Taxonomy (NCBI): domain Bacteria; kingdom Pseudomonadati; phylum Planctomycetota; class Planctomycetia; order Pirellulales; species Pirellulales bacterium. The sequence goes on from DASXEJ010000281.1 coordinate 2,566, forward strand.
GAGGCCGCATGATGCGCGGCATGAGATACCATTGCGTGGCAACTCGCAGCGCAGGCTCGACACTCCTTTGCGCACCTCGTCAGGGCTTCGTCCGACGGGTGAGTTTCGCATTCGGTCGCGCACTTCTCGCAAGCGTCTGCGCAGGCATGACAAGCAATATTCATCAATGGACTGACCCGTCCGATCATCTTGGCGGACTGGCTGCAGAACTCCTGACAGTCGACGGCCAGGTGCAGCGCGTCTAGATACTTGGCGGTTCCATGTTTCGTTTTCTCGTAGCAATAATGCGTGGTCATATTGCACTCGTTCATGCAATCCGTACACGCGTCCAAGCACCTTTGCATGGCGGCGGCATGCGGCGATTGCTCACCTTTACGAGCGTCGTCCCCCTTGTCCGCAGCCAAAACTTGCCCGCTGAGTCCCAGAGCCGCGAAACTTGTGCTTACTGTTCCCAACATTTGACGACGGTTCATGACAGGCTCCTTCTAGTTAAAACCACGAGTTGCAGACTCCTGGCACGTGCTTTCAGGACCCTAGGTCGGCGTCCGGGCGACGTATCCGGCGACCCCCAGGGGGTCGCCGGATCTCGACCCGACGATACCTTGGGCCGGACGCTTTAAAGTGCTGCAATTTGGATGCCGAATAGATCACCTGCGCGTCGCGTACATGTGCCAGCAACGCCGCGGCGGTGGCCCCCAGGAGAGCGCTTAGCCCGCCGGCCCCAGGGGCTCAAAAAACGGACCTCCCGATCCCGGCGGTTTCTTTTGCTAGCGAACCATCGCCGATGAGTGCGCCAGCAAGACGGCCTTGATCGCGCTTGATGGCATCGCTACCATCTCGCGCCACAGAAACACAGTAAACGTGGCCCGGAAGTCAACCGGCCCATTACGATTGAACCGATAAAGGGCTCTCGTTATGTCGACAGGGAAGTCGAGCAGGCATGGTACGGCGCTCGTCGAAACGTTCGCATGCCCGCGCAAACGTGTCGGTCCCCAACTTAGATCGGCCGTATTACCGCTAGCCCTAGCGGTCGCGATCTTGTGCGGTGGGCACCAGACCTCGGCGCATGCCCAAGGTATCAAGGCGCATCCAGGGCTCGCCAAGGCGCCGCAAGTGACGATGAACGTGCATGGCCGGGCGGGCGACCCCGTGAACATTGCCTTCATCGGGTCGGAAGAAGAATTGCACCATGCATTGGCCACGGCCGGCTGGTTTCCGGCGGATCCGATCACGCTCAAAACCTCGCTGCGCCTGGTGGGCGACGTGCTGGCGCGTAAGCAGTATGCGGACGCGCCCGTGAGCAATTTGTATGTTTGGGGCCGCAAGCAGGATGTGGCCTTCGAGCAGCCGGTTGGGTCGAGCCCGAAGCAGCGACACCATGTCCGTTTCTGGCGTTCGGCCGAGGTTGACGACAATGGCGAGCCGCTGTGGTTGGGCGCAGCCACGTTCGACACTCGGGTGGAAATTAGCCGCACCACGGGGGGCGTCACGCATCGGATTTCGCCAGACGTCGACAGTGAGCGTAATAAGCTCGTCAAAGACACCGACGGCGTCGGCGACCTGGCCGGCGTTTACTGGGTCGACAATTTCCATGAAGCGCGCGAAGGGCGCAACGGCGGCGGCGATCCCTACTTCACTGATGGTCGCCTGGCCGTGGGCGTAATTACGATCCGCCGCTAAAAAGTTCACGGATCTCATCCTTCGCAAAAAAAGAAAATGCCACGCAGAGTGGCGCGGCGTTCTCCTTCGAGCCACCGCGCCATCTTGTGGCACCTTCTTTTTTTCTCTTAACTCTCGGCGTCGCTCGTGCGAGCGACCATCTGCATCTCCGCCTTGGTCGGCCCTATCGCCCCAGCATCTTCGCGATGATGAAGATCACTATCGCTCCGCCAAATCCTCCGCCAGCGAGCAGGTAAACCAATGAATAGCCTGCCGCCGCCACCGGTACGAGAGTAGTAACGAGGTCCATCGCAAGCCTCCGTTTGTTTTTGTCTGTGGAGCCCGGCCGATTGCGGCCTTGTGCCGTGTGGCCAGGGGACCTGCGCTGCAGGCCCTTCGATCGGATTCAAGTTCTTCGATCGACAGTGAAGAATCTTTAGCAACTACCGTGCCTGGAAAAACCGCTAGAGCAAAATCTGGCGGCATTTCGCCATCCAGGCCGCTCAAGCATGGCACACGTGGCTGCCATTCGCGCTGGCTGGTCGATTCCGAAGCAGCAAGCTCACGCGATGATCGACCGCGGTCTTCGCTGCGTAGTGAATCAAGCAAACCTTGCTCGACCCCTGGCAATCCGCGCTGCGGCACAACCCATAGCGCATCAGACAAACAAGAGAACCCAATATGAGTCGCGCCAATCAGCTTCCCCTCTCGCAACTCAAAAACTTGCGTACGCAAAGAAAAGAACGGTCCGCGCCGCTTCCTTCGCCGGCTGTGCCCACGCAATTAGCGCCAGAACTCGAAGCGCTGGCCGCCTGGTTGGACAGCGCCTTTCGCGTCCCGGGCTTAGGAATACGATTCGGCTTGGACGCCATCCTTGGTCTGATTCCCGGCGTCGGAGATACTTTTTCGTCGCTGGCCTCGCTCTATATCCTGCACGCCGCGACCCGCTATGGCGTTCCAAGAACCACCATCATGCGCATGGGCTTGAACGTAGCGATCGACTATGTCGTGGGGTCGCTGCCCATCGTGGGGGACTTGTTCGACGTTTTTTGGAAGTCGAATCAATGGAACGTCGCCATCCTGCGGCATCACCTGGCAACAGCGCCGGACCAAAGGAAGCAGTCCACTTGGGGCGACAGGCTGTTTGTCGCCGTCGTCATCGCGATGCTGCTTGCCACCTTGGTGGGCAGCGTCCTGATTGCCGTGTGGCTGATGCGCTCGCTCGCTCACGTGATCGGACTCTGAAGGGCAACCATTCCAGTTTGCGGTGGCAGCCCACGCGCAGGGCTAGCCGCGCGCAGTCCGTCGCCCCAACATACGATCGAGCGCATCGGAGGTCTGATAAATCAACGCCTCGGGATAATGGGCCCACGGATGAAAATACTCGAACGTCAGGTGGCCGCGATATCCCGTCTCTTGAAAGGCGTCGAGCACGGCTGGCCAGTTGGTCGTGCCGTCTAGCAATGGGCGGAATGACTCGAGCGAGTAGTCCGTCCCCTTCTTCGAGAATTCTTTCAGGTGCACGTTCTGTATTCGTGCGCCGAGGATGCGGATCCAGTGCTCGGGATATTGAAACAGCATGATGTTGCCTGTATCGAAATGAATCCGCACGCGTTCGCTCGAGAAACAATCCACGAACGCGACCATCTCGTCGGGCGTCATCAAGAAGCCGTTGAAGAAGATGTTCTCGATATTTAGGTTCACGCCCTGCTTTTCGGCTTGCGGCAGCACGGCGCGAATGGCTTCAATGGCGCGCTCTTCGCAGACATCGTTGGGAACCGGTTCGTAGTCGGTACGCCAGGGAATCGTCACCGCGCCTGGCACCACTAGCAGATTGTCCGTGCCCAAATCATGGGCTGCGGAAATCATCTTGCCCGCCAGCTCGCGTGATTTGGCGCGGATCTGCGGATCGTTGCTGGTCATCGGAAACGGCCAGAACAAGAACGAACAGACGCCGCTAATCCCGATGCCGATCCGCTCGGCCATTTTGCGAATCGCGTGAAACTCCTTCGTGCTTGCCTTGGGCGACAGGTCATTATCCAAATCGTAGTTCAGCTCGATGGCGTCAAAGCCTGCGTCATGGGCCAGTTGCAAGCATTGTTCGAGCGACATCTTGTCGGGATAGGGAAAGGCCCACAGGTTGATGCTCTTGCGCATGTCGTACCGCGACGCCACGGCTGCGGGCTCGGATGACGGGGCTGCGGCCACCTGCCCAAACGCCTGGGCGCCCCCTGCGGCGGCCAGCGCGGCCGAGATCGCGGAACGGCGCGTGAAGCGGAAGGGGTCACTAGTCAACTTTTCGTCCGACATGTTGGCACCATTCCTGTGGTTTTGCGCGGTTTGCAACTTCCATCTTACCCCTGGCGCTGGAACCACTAAATCGGGCGCCCTATAGCAATGAGATTGACTTTCGATGACAATAAGCGACGGCCGTGGCGCGGACGTTTGTTACTCATCACCTACAGGGTATCAATTATGCGCTCTCCGCTTGCGCTGCGCCACGTGTTCTTGGCTACTCAACTGACTTGCGGCATGTACGGTGCGGCGACTGCCGAGACCAACGTGCCGCTGTTTCTCACTGGCCGGCAGCCCGCCACGGCCGAACGGCATCCGCCCGAGCGTTGGAGCGCCACCGAGAATATCGCCTGGAAGACCGATCTACCCGGCCTCGGCTGGTCTTCGCCCATCGTGTGGGGCAAGCGCGTCTTCCTGACCACCTGCGTTAACTCAGGCCAAGATGCCGAACCGCGCAAGGGGCTCTACCTGGAGGACGTCGACGCGAATAAGTATCCGCCGGAAAAGAACGAGCATCAATGGAAGGTCTACTGCCTGAATCTGGATGATGGCTCGATTCTCTGGCAGCGCGACGCCGAGAAGGCCGTGCCGGCCAAGCC
>DASXEJ010000282.1 GCA_036490175.1 Pirellulales bacterium
GAAAATCGGATGGATCGCAGGCCAATACTCATGGGCACTCTACCAGGACATGCTGGCATCTTCAGGGAAGCCCCCAGTTACTCCTGAGATGCAGAAGCGACGAGGGACTCCAAGCGACGCTTCCTACTTTAATGAGCTTAATGCTGTAAAAGAGTTCCTGGGAGGACTTGGTCCTCTTGGAACCGTCGCGGATAAGAGTTAAGCGCCGGTATGCGTTGTCACCGCACACCCCTCAACCACACCGCCAACAGCGTCATTAAAAAGAATACCGTCGCCAGGCTGAACTGGAACAGGCGTTGGACTGAACGATACCCCAGATATGACACGGTTTCCGCGAGCGACCCGATGAATTACGCTCTGCACTGCGAACGCGGTGCGCAGCCTTAAGCTAGCTTATTCTGTAACTATGACAACCTATCGACTCCACGCGTTCGAAGAGCGACCGCCATGACGCGTGTCTGATCACAATGAAGCACAACGGTGACGAGGACGAGGCGGCAACACGGCGGTTTTGCGAGGGCCCTCTATCTAGCCTATGGTGTTTCATTGCCACGTGAGGAAGCTCCTCCAAGCCCAGCGATTCGCGCAAGTCGCTCATATCCTTAAGCAGGGCAATGATGCCTCGGTAGTCGGCCTTGAAGAACTGCCGCAGGACCAGAGTGGCAATCAACTGCGGTTGCGTGAACTTCTTGGGACTGTGAACGGCCGCGTAGGCTGGCAGCGCCTCGTGGGCCACGGCCAGTGCCTCGCGCGCCAAACGAACGGGCGACTTCGTCATCCGACGCGTCGTTGCCTCGCGCATCGCGGTCCCTCCCTAGACTAGCCAACAACCAAAACAACCGACGAAACATAGCCCATCCAATCAGTTTTGCGTCAAATGGTCGGATATTAGAATTGCCATCAGTTGCTGGGATGATCCTTTTTGTCCGGGGCCGCTCTAGTTGGCACAGCGCATTGGTCGATCGTCTCGTTGGTTCAATAGCCGGCGCAAGCCGTCAAACATCACGGCGCCGTCCGCGTCGAGCAGCACGCGCGGACCATGGCGGTCGGCCGCCGCCGCTCCCCGCTGTTCCCACTGCCGGATCGCCTGCTGCTTGCGCATCACGCGCGTTTCCTCGGGGGCAATAAAGTCGTAGGAGAAGTTCTCGAAGCTTGGCAATGTTTTCAGAGTCCGGGCCGCTTGATAACGCACGGCGGCATACGGATCAACCAACAATTCGCTCACCAGCGGCGCGATCCAAGTCGCGCCCGACACAGCCCGGGCTGGCTCCCACCGCGCGTGCCAGGCAATTAACGCTCGTTGACACGCATCGCCACGCAAGGCGTATATCACTGCTACGGCCAAAGAACTTTGGGCTTCGTCCAGCGCTGGCACGGCCTGCCCATACCAACTGGCCAAGTGCTGAGCTGCCCAGGATAACGTTTGATCGAGATGGCACAGCACGCAGGCGTTGGGCCGGCCTGCGAGATCGGAAGCCACCGACGGACTGTCGACGCGATGCGAACGCGTGAACGTCAACTGCGTATATGAGGTATTCGGCATATGACAATTGACGCAGGCGCTACCGGAACTGTTGACATCGTGATGCGTGTGTTCCGCGACTCGATCCCGATACTCGGCATGGCATTGAAAGCAAGCCTGATTGCCGTCCATCTGGGCCGCAAGCTGATCGTTAGGATCGCTATCGTGCATCGAGTGGCAGGAAACACAGGTCATCGAGCCGCGCAGGTAGCACGCTGTTTCTAGTAGAGCGTTGTACTCGCGCCCGGCAATCCGTGGAGTGCCGTCATCCCAGAATTCGTGCCGCTGTCCTCCGATGCCACCGCCGTCGTCGCGAAAGAATTCGGCAATGGCTTCGCGAGCAAGCGGGTCCGGCTCGCGCGCGAGCGGCCTGACGATGTACCGGTCGAGCGTTAAATCGTCGCCGGCACGGTACCGCGCGCCGGAGCCCAATTTCTGATTGCCCGTCTCTTTATATGTAAACACGCTGTGACATTGCCCACAGATCTGCGCCGAGACGCGATGATCGCCGTTAGTCGGTGTCACGATCGTGGGATCAGACGCGTTTGCCAAACCAGAACTTTTGTCGGCCAACTCGCTGGCCACGCCTGTCCGATGCCGCGCAGCATGGGCTGCTCCGGGGCCGTGGCACGCTTCGCAAGCGATGCCCAGCTCGGCCACACGGGTATCGGCTCCCTTCAGATCGGCATGCAGATTAGGAAGTGGGGCGACCGCATGGCAACGTGAACAGTCGTCGTTCCAGAAAACCGCGGGCTGAATGCTAGGCGTGCTGCCAGGAACCGCTGGGGGCTCTAGAGTCGCATCGCCGACGGGAACCCAGCGACGGTCTTCGATAAGATACGCGAAGGGAATGGACTTAAAGAGGCTGTCCGGCCCGTTCGCCAGCCATATATATTGAAACCGGTGCGAGCCCGTGGTCATGGCCACCCGTTGCTTGATGCGCGCCGCGACGGCTTGAGAATCGGCTTCCGAGGACGCATCGGGGTTCGGCATCTCGACGAAGAACTCGTTTCCTACTTGGCTCAATCGATATTCATGATTGCCAAGTTCGAGCGTTACGTCGTCGAAGTCGGCCTTGACGGTCTCAGGAGTGGCTGGCTGAGTCATGGTGCGATGATACGTGGCATGCCAACTGGCGAACTGCTCGGCATGGCACCCGCGGCAACCCTGCGATGTGATGAACTCTCCGTCCTGCCGCGGCTGCGGCAAGAGTTCCGGCAAATTGTCTGCGGATCTGGCTAGGCGGGACTGCGGACTGTCAGGCCACAGTAGCCATCCACCACCGATCAGCAATGCGACCAACGCCGCCACGACTGCTTTGAGGGGGATCGAAGGCTTCGCGCTGTCGTTCATGCATCAACCAAACAGGTCCGCCGTATATGAGACCGACAGGCTTTTGCCGGGCAGCCAACTCCAATCTTGACGCACATCGAACCCCGTTTCCAATCATGTCGCGAGGGGCCCTGGCAGCGGCTACTTTGGGTTGCCGCCGGGCACAATCGTTTCGCGATAAGGCTGGCCCGCTGTGTATAAGTCCCACCGGGCGCTTAGCGCCGGCACGATCGGATCGTCGGGGCTCAGTTGGTCGAGCGCGCGGCGAATCGTGTGCGCCGCGAGTCCGTAGCGTCCGGCCGTGGCGTAGGCGGCTGCCAACGTATCCAGTGTGCCCGTCGTTAGAGTCGTATCCGACCGTGCGGCCTCTTCTGCCAGTTTAACTGCTTCGGCAGGTCGGCGTACGTCATTCCACGGGCACGTTGCCAATATCCAAGCCAGCCGCGCCGTGGGCTCGGACCAGGCGGGACGCAGCCGACGCGCTTCACGGTACTCGGCGATAGCTTCGGCCGGTCGCGACTGGTGATGACGCACCCAACCCAGATCGAGGTGCGCTTCGGCGCTTGTCGGAACTATTTGCGCGGCTTTTTGCAAGCTATTCGCGGCCGCATCTAGTTGTCCCTGCAGCGCCTGCATCTTTCCCAAGTGCAACCAGGAGTCGGCCGCCTGCGGATCGAGCTCCGCGGCCCGCGCCAAGCTTATGGCCGCTTCCCTGATCAGCCCGCGGCGACCCTGCACCAGCCCCAGGTTGTACCAGGTCTTGGCCGCGAAGGGCTCTATTCGCGTCGCCTCTTCACAGGCGGTCTGGGCCTGATCGACTCGGCCGCTCCGTAGCAAAATGACACCGAGGTTGGCCTGGTATTTGGCGACCTCGGGCGCGAGCTTCACGGCTCGCCGCCCGTAACGCACTGCCCCGTCAAAGCGATCCAATTCCAAATAAGCCAGCGCCAGATCACAATACGCCTGAGCGCACTGCGGATCAGCGGCAATAGCCTCTTGGCAAGAATTCTCTGCTTCGTGCCAGCGCCGCTGCCTGAGCAGTAATTCGGCCAACGTGCAATTTACCACGGCAAGTCTGGGGTGCGCATCTGCTGCGCGATGGCAGAAATCTTCGGCTTCGGTGAATTCTCCGAGCTCGCCCAACGCCACAGCCATTTGCAGCTGCACGTGTGGCACGCTGCCGGCAGGCATCTCGTCGAGCGCCAGGCGATATTCTCTAGTGGCGCCGGCGTATTGGCCCTGCTTTACCAACATGTCACCTTTAAAATCGTGGGCCCGATAGCTATGCGGATCGACCTGCAGCGCGTGTTCCGCCAGCGTCACGTTGTTGCTCCAGGCGGAGACCTGCGAGTGGCACGATACCGTTAAGGCCAACAGAAGCCCTGCCGCGCCGGTAGCCGCACCAATCGGCGCCATGCGTAAACGTGAGACGAGCTCTGCGCCGCCCCAACTGGCAATAATCGCCAGTCCAATCCCGGCAAAACAACGGCACTGTTCGGCACTTTGCAGGGAGTCTGACTGCCCCGCCCAAATAACGCTTGGAGCTAGCATGACAAGAAACCAAAACCAACCTGTTGCCAGATATGGTCTATGGCGCCACTGCCATATCGTTGCCAACGATACGAAAACCAGCAGGCTACCGGCCGCCACTACTTGCCCAGAGGAAATTGCGCCACCAAGCGGCGCATAGAACGGCGTCTGCGACCACGGCCAGCAGAACATCGCGACTTCATGCGCCGTGGTTAAAACCCATTCCGCGGCGCGAACATTTGATTCTTGTACCGCAGCAAGGCCCGCGAGGCCGAAGGTCCGCAACACAGCCGCACCGACGACGGCGCAAATGGCCACAAACGGCAGTTTTTCCATGAGGAGCATGCCCATCGCGCGCCGTCGTTGTGCGATATCAACTGCTTCGCTGTGCAATCGTTGCAGCGGCCAGAAATCTAACAGCAGCAAGACAACCGGAACGGTCACCAAACTTACACTGCAGAGCAGCCCCGACACCAGACAGAGCATCACGAGCGAGTAGCGTTGCCAAGTGGGCCGTTCGACATACAGTGCATATGCCCAGATCATCAACAAGGCAAAAAGCGTGCTTAATAGGTCTCCCTGGGCCGATACCCAAGCGACGGGCGAGGATGCCCACGGATGAACGGCGAATAGTGCTGCTGCAAATCCACTGCGCCACACCGCCCCGCCGGCAAGCGCACGCGACCGAGTCATGTGACACACCAAAAGAAAGAGCAGCAAAGCACTCGCGATATGGATCGCCATGCTGACCAAATGGTAACCCGCGGGCTGCCGGCCAAAACGCCGCATCTCGGCCCGGTGCGCGCTTCGGAGTATCGGTTCACTAGCGATCAGGCGCACCATGGGAGCTACGACGCGAGCCTCGTTCCGTACTAACTTTTGATCATCGACGGCGTCGGCGAGCCCCAACGCAACTTCGTCCCCCTCGATGAATCCGAAACGGCGCGTTTGCGCGAAGACGACCATCACGGCGAGCAGCAATCCGAGTGCTATGTACCGCGTGCGACGATCGGGGCGCGCCGCGGATGGTATGCGCGCGCTGACGGCCGGCTCGGAAGGGCTCCCTGCCGCGGACGTATTCATTCGTCCGTCGCGAGGCTTGGCAACGGTTCGTCGTTTACTTTGCATGCGTTTTTGATCTTAATCCGGATTTTGCGGTTCCGCAGTGATCGCAATAGCTTTTGTGCGAAATAATGGGCCGCATGGAAGGTACGAAAACGGCCAAGGGGAATGGAGCCGGATGAATCAGTGCCGAGCATAGGGTATAGGTTCTCATTCCGGGAACATCGTTTGTGGAGGCGCTCAGCTCGCCGTGATCAATCGATCGGCTCCCGTTGGTCCGATTGGAAACGTTGCCCCAAGTGTGTCAAGATTGAAGCTGGCTTTGGCTGCCCGGCGAAAACACGTTGGTTCACAGCTACGCGGTCTTGCAAGGTTGATGGATGAACGAACGGTCTAGAAATTCGATCCCTCTCCATTTAGTCGCGGCTCTGCTAATCGTTCTGCTCGCCGGTGGCGGGTGGATGTTGTGGCCGGAGAATCGGCGGCCCAGCGAGGCCGTTTCCGCAGACGCTCTCGGCGGTCTCTTGCCACAGCCACGTTTGGATGGCGCGTTTATTACGTCGCAGGGTTGCCGCGAGTGCCATGCTGAACAGTTTGCCAGTTGGCACACCACCTATCACCGCACCATGACCCAGCCGGCCACGCCGGAAAACGTGAGGGCGGACTTCGACGACGTGACGCTTGAATTACGCGGTTACGAGTTTCGCTTAATTCGAGAGGGGAACGAATATTGGGTTGAACTACCCGACTTGGACTATGCCCATGCCGACCTGAGCGTTCCCTTATCGGATCTGGCCGCGCCAAGAGTCAAACGGCGGATCGTGATGACCACCGGCTCGCACCATGCGCAGTTCATCTGGATGGCGCCCTCAACCGCGGGAGGGCTGCTCAGATCGGTGCCGTTTGTCTATTTGTTCGACGATCAGCGATGGATACCGATCGAAGATGCCGTGTTGGGCACAGCGCCAGTGGCAGGATTGAACACGTGGAATGCCGACTGCATTCGGTGCCATTCGGTGGGTGCCATACCGTCAATCAGCCCCGATTTGTCCCGTGCCGAGACGCGGGTCGCCGAATTGGGCATCAGCTGCGAGGCATGCCACGGTCCTGGGGCAGCGCATGCTGAGCGGCACCGAAGTGGCGTGGCCGCTTGCCGGGCGCACGACCAGCCGGATCCGACCATTGTGCTGCCCAATCATGTTGACCATCGCGTTTCGGCGCAAATTTGCGGTCAATGCCACAGCGTGTTCACTTACAAAGGCACACGCCAACACGATTTGGCAGCAGGTTACAGCTACCGCGCCGGCGGCGAATTGACGGCGGACCGCTACATCGTGCAGCCGCTCGCGCGCGAGACCGATCCGCAAGCGCGCGAGGTGATTACCGAATTCTTCCAAGACCTGGCCGGCGGCGAGCGCTCGGAATTCTGGGATGACGGCACGCCGCGCATCTCGGGACGCGAGTACAACGGGTTGCTGGAATCTGCCTGTTATCAACGCGGCACAATGAGTTGCGTATCGTGCCACTCAATGCATGACAGCCCTCCCAACGACCAACTATCAGCCCCCGGCGACAGCAACCAGTCCTGCTACCAATGCCACGAGGACTACCGCGCGAAGCTCATCGAACATACGCACCACCTGGCGGACAGCACGGGTAGCGCTTGCTATAACTGCCACATGCCTCATACCGCTTATGGGCAATACGTGTTTAGCCGTACGCATCGTGTCGATAGTCCGTCGGTGGCTTCGGATCTCGCAGGTCGGCCGAATGCCTGTATCCTTTGCCACTTGGATCAGACGCTCCCCTGGGTCGCCAAGCATTTGGCGAGTTGGTATGGCCAGGCCGAGCCTGTTCTAGACGAAGCCCAAACTTCTGTGTCGGCCGCGGTGATGTACGCACTGCGCGGTGACGCGTGCCAACGAGCTTTGATCGCCTGGCATGCGCGATGGGAGCCGGCGCGCGCCGTTTCGGGAACTTCCTGGCTCGCCCCCACGATTGCACAATTGCTGACAGACCCCTACGCCGCCGTGCGGTATCAGGCGATGCGATCGTTAAAGACATTGCCGGGTTTCGAGAAGCTCATCTACGACTACATCGCTCCGGCTGACGTGCGTGTTGCGCGACAGAAGCAAGCTTTTCAGCTGTGGGAACAGCAAGGCGCCGCAGCGACCGATCGGCGCGGGGCGCAGTGGTTATTGAATGCCGATGGCACGCTCATGATAAATCGCGCGCAACAGCTTTTGGAGAAACGGGACGATCGACCACTGCGCTGTGTCAATTAGCGCTCGCAGTTGCCGCCGATTGAAGAAGGTTTGGCCGGCCCGACACGAGCCACACATACTCGCACTTTAATCACCAGCGGCACCACAGGCATGGTTATCGTCGTATGCCCCTGCGTGAGAGAATGCCTGGTATATGGGCTATTGCGACATATCGCAAAAAAAGGGAGTCGACTGGACTGACCCAGTCGACTCCCGGAATGCACATCGATGACTCGTCACGCGGACCACAAAGACCGCCAAGCGTTACCGCTTACGGCGCCACGCAGCCAACCCGAGTGCCAAGGCACCGCACAAGGCCAAGGCCACCGACGACGGCTCGGGAGTGACGTACAGTGCCTGTCCATCCGACGCTAACGCAACGGCCGAGGCCGAGAACATTGTCGCGCCAAATGTCAGCTGAATCTGCGGATTTGCAACCGAGCTGGCCGGCACCAGGGTGCCGTAGACTCCGCCCGCACCCAGCGACGAAAGCGTAACTGGTCCGCTACCGCCGAAGGTTGGATTGTTGGCAAATCCACGTGTCAGCAAGTCTTGCAGGGCACCACCTAGGGTGAATTCGGGATTGGACGCCGAGTTACCCGACAGATTGATGTACAAGAGAGCGTCGTATCCGCTGAATGCTGGGCCGAGGACCGAAGCATCCGTGCGGAACAGAGCGCCCGATGCACCTGCCAAGGACGCACCGTTGACGTCCGTGGCCGGTAGGCTGGGAATCAGACCTGCCGCGGTGAGCCCTGTCAGGCCATAGATCTCGGCGCCGATCGAGGGAAGATTCGGAATGAACGGCGTCAGAGGCGAGAGGCCAACAAACGGGTTGGCATCCTGCGAGCCCGCGGCCGATAGCGCGCTGGCCGCTCCGACGACGCTGCCACCGAACGTATTCGACGTGTTATCGCCGAGCAAGAAGCGACCACCGCCACCGGCCGTGCCACCGAGGCCGCCGGAGACATTCACGGTCGCGCCCGATCCGAGGACTTGAGTTCCTTGGATCAAGACGGTGCCGCCGGCACCACCACCGCCGGTGCCACCGACGCCGCCTGCGGCACCGATTCCGCCAGTACCGCCGACTCCGCCCGTACCACCGCTGGCACCCGGATGACTTTGCGTACTGCCTGTGCCACCATTACCGCCGGCAGCACCGCCCGCGCCGGAGCTTCCTCCGGTGCCCGACGAGCCGCCCGCTCCGTTGCCGCCTTGGCTGCTCACGGAACCACCGATCGTCACGATGCCGTTGGAAACGATGCCGATCGCACCGCCGCCCGCGCCGCCGGTGCCGCCGATCCCGCCGGTCCCGCCAGTGCCACCTTTACCGCCGGTGCCACCTTGGCCGCCGCCGCCGCCACCACCGCCCGAACTGAATCCGCCAGGTCCACGACCGCCACCGCCGCCACCGGCGCCGGAGCCAGTGGCACCGCCGCCGCCGCCGCCGCCGCCAGTACCGCCAGCACCACCACCGCCGCCGCTTCCGCCCGAGATGACGAAGCCGAGTGCCGTGTTAGAACCGCCGCCACCGTTATTTCCCGAAGGGCCAACCGTGGGCGTCGCGCCCGTGTTACCCGTGTTGCCATTTCCGCCTTGAATCCCGGCATTGTTCGGGGTGCTACCCGATCCGCCGGTACCCCCTACACCACCGGTCGTGCCACCGAGGCCGCCTGCGCCACCGGCGCCCGTGCCTGCTGGAGTTCCTGCCGCGCCGGCACCAGAGGAATTCAATCCCGCGCTGCCGGCCGAGCCACCTGATCCGGCTGTGCCCGCGCTGCCGACACCACCAACAACGCTCACGGCGCCATTGGCACCTGCACTTCCGCTAGCGGCAAACAGACCACCACCCGCGCCGCCGGCGCCACCATTCACAGGTCCTGCCGAGGCAGCACCCGCAGTATTGCTGGTCGTGCTGCCGCCGTTGGCAGTGCCGCCCGTTCCGCCATTACCTCCGCCACCGCCATTGCCGCCACTTCCTTGCGATCCGCCCGCACCACCGCCGGTCGTGCCGGCATTGATGTTCACGGTCGCGCCCGAGTCGATGTTGACATTGTTTCCAACGAGCACTTCAACGCCATTCGACCCGATCGAACTCAGCGTGTCGCCGTTGAGCAAATCCAGATCACCAAGTACATCGAATACCTGGACGCCGCCAACCAATCCGCCGTTGACGACCGATACGCCATTGATCGAGCTGCTCGGCAATCCGTCCACCGTAAAGGTGCCGGAATTCGTATCAAGCACGATGCTCCCTGCACGGGAGTCTTGCGGCAGACTGAATGTGAGCATCGTTGCGCACACTGCCGCACTGCCCATTCGGGCGAGTGTCTTTCTAGTTGTTCGTCTCATTAGCGTTTCCTTTTTCGCCTGTCCATCTGACTAATGACCAGTCGCGCTAACGACTGTCGGCACAAACCCTACGCCTAACGCGATTGTGCCGTTAAAAACGATTTCGCCATCGAAAAAGCCATAAAAGTTGGCCGACTACAACATTTATCTAGGTTTTGCATGACCGTCAAGTAAAAAACCCCCAAAATGGAGATTTCGCAATACTTAATGCGAGTTCCGCCTGATTCTCGGCGAGAACGGTGGTTCAAACAAGCCTCATCACGCAGACGGTTTTCGGTCCGACCTCTCCCCGAGAACGTGTCGAAGCGGGCCATTACTAACTAACTTCAGGTCTCCCTATCAGGCGAACATTGCCCCCGTTGGCTCAAGCTTTAGGCGACAACGTGTCGATCCCCACATGGCCACTCGACCTAACCGGTCACCAGGTCCGTCAGATTCGAGCACTTGGACGGATCAATCCAGCGTATTCAGCGCCGAGCGGCTTAGTGGCGGTCATCCAACCGGTCATCTGGCAACGATCTGTGTTTTAGTACACGGTGCTTGTGGTTCAGGCATCATGCTCGAATCGCTAGGTGCTGAAATGCTCGGCATCTAGCTTTGTGAAGCTGAGAGGCGGGCGATTCGAAGAGTGCGAAGCATGGTTTCCATTTGGAGCCAACCGCGTTGATCACCATTTCGGCGGTGAAGTATCGCCAAGTTCGGACGCGTTGCGCTTGAGTTTGTTGATCAGTTGCGGCGCCGACAGAGGATCGTCTGAATCCAGCAGGGCAAGCGAGTCGGCGACTTTCGTTGCGCGGGCGTTGCGGCGTGACGCATGTTGCTGGCGTTCTTTGGATGTCGGGATTTTCTTTTTACGATCATATTTCATGGCGACGTGCTGCCCTGCGTTTAAAAACAGGCTTCGAAGATTAACGGCCCCCCTATTTTCAGGCGTTATTTGATCGACAAACCGGACGGAGAATTTCGGGATTCGGCAAGGATTTTCTCGGAATATGCGCAATCCGAAATGAATGCGATGCGCAACTTCTAACCTACGCAAGGAAGGTGGCCGAGTGTGAGCGTTTGCCCGCTCCCCCAGAACGGATCGAAACTGGCAATAAATGGTTAATGACCTGCCATGAGGTCAGAAGTTCCAAGCAGAAGCAATCTTCGCGAAGCTGCATGAGGCGGAGGTAGAGCTCGCCCAGGGCAAGCGGCGACGTTGACACTGTTGGTCTGTCTGCTCGTTCGCAGCTTTCGGCCGGTCGCCGATCGTCGCAAGGAACCTAGTGAGGTGCCCGAAGTCCCGGAGGCCTACGCCGAGCAGGCGGGACTCATTGCGCGCGTGTGCATCGGCAAAGCGGGGGAGCGGTTGGCTGGCGTGATGTGCCAGATCGTGCGCTAAGTAACGCAACGCTGGTAGCTGGCAGGGAATGCAAGTTACTTTTGAGCGTCAGAAGCGTCCGCGACCCCGCACGCACGTTGCCTGTCTCAGCTCAGGTTCCGTTCCATGTCTAGGACGACCTGGCTCAGGCGAACTTCCAGCGCGGCCGAGAGCCGCATCATGTTGATCAGGCTGATATTCCGCTCACCGCGTTCCACGTCACCGACATACGTCCGGTGAATGCCAGCCAGATCAGCCAGAGCCTCTTGGGAAATGCCGACCTTCATACGGACTTTACGTAAGGCTTTCCCGAACTCGGACTGTATTTGGGCTTCTTGGCGCACGGGGCCAAGCTAGAAGCTAGACGACTATAAGACTACAGACTATAAGTGGAGGTGCTGAGCGGTTTAGATTCACTGGGGCCAAGCAATGCCAGGCTGGTATGTCAGACGCAGTGAGAAGGTCGTCAGTCCCGTCGATTCGGCCAAGCTGAAGGAACTCGCCGCTAAGGTGCTGAAGCAATGGATGCCCACAACAACTTTCCAGGCATGCCGCTCAATTGACCCGGTGCAGATGTGGCACTGATTTATGGCAGACATCTATATTCGCCGTGGGCAGCAAGTAGCTGGTCCGTACCCCGCCGACCAACTTAAGCTTTGGGCGAGAGACGGCCGGTTATTTGCGACGGACACGCTAGCTAAAGACGCTGGTGGTCCGTGGGTTCAAGCCGCGACTACCGAGATATTCTCCCCCGTCCATAACCCTGGCGTGCCTATCGACGTCATGGCAGTCGGATCTGACGACGATGATGGGCCGCCATCAGGGCCGGTGTTCGCTATCCTCCGTGTTGCAGGCTCCGGACTGCGACTTTGTGGCGACGCGATGCGCGCCGTCGACAATGGAACCCGCGCGGTTAGTTGCAGTCTTGTAGATGCATCCCAACGGCGCCATCAAGCTCAGATCGAGAAAATACTAAAACGAAGGCAGCTCGCGAGTGAGCAGGCTCGACTGGCTAATCAGGCACCGGTTAAGCAAGAAACCGACGATGTGAAGGTAAGCCCTACAGGATTTCATGTTCAGCGAGTGGTGATCCTGATTGCAGCTTGTGCCGGTATGGGCGCCACATTCTTGCCCTGGGCTCAGGTTCCGTTTTTTGGTTCGCTCTGGGGCACCGCGGGTGACGGATGGATTACGTTGGTTCTTTTCCTTGTCTCGGCGTCTGTCGCACTCTACGGCCCGCAATCGATCCCGCTGTCGAAAACTGGGCAGATTTTCAGTTTCCTGCCTGGGAGTGCAGCCTGTTGGATTGGCATGGAGAAAATCTTCGATCTTGAAGCAATAATCGATCGAGGCCGGCACGACGGAAATGAAATAGCGGCGCGCCTCATCGATAATGCGCAAGTCGGGCCTGGCTTGTACCTATTGATATTCGCTGGCTTGATGGTTTGTCTTCTCTCATTTGCTTGGTCAAGGCCGAAATGACCGCAAAAGGCAAACGTTACTGGGTTATTTCTTTTCAAACCGTCTGCCTATACGCGGCGGTTGCGGGCCTTTTGCAGCGCAATAAATAGCGCACGGTTCACTGGATTGACTGGCGGATAGAATCCCTAGCCGTCCACCGAGCGCGATCGCAACGCGTCAACCACGACTGGGTTGGCGGCACTATTGTGCGCGGCGAGATTAGACGAACGCATCCCACCTTCGCGACATTCGGCCGCAGTCATTTGTGCTGGCGCGCGATTTGCTAGATGTCTCATGCAGATTCGGAGGAGCAGCAGCATGAGCAATCGCATTGGCCGCTATGTCGGCGGAGCCCGGGATATTGATCGCGCCCGCGACATCTTGGCATTTCTCGATGCACTCGCGACTGCCTACGGCGACGATAGTGATGGCCTTCAGCAATGGGAAATCGACAGCCTTCGCAAACTCCAAGGCGACGCCATTGCGGTCTATCGCTATCTAGGTGTGCCGTTGCCCTGGGAAGAAGTCCGCAAAGGCTGACGGGAGGGTGGATCAATGAGAAATCGGATCGGCAGATATTACGGCGAGAAAGCAGATATCGAGCGAGCCAAGACCACGCTTGCATTCTGTGACGTGATATGGCAACTACAACGTGATCCCAACGCTTTACCGGAATACACGTTTGAGTCGTTGACCACCTTTGAGCAGACGGCCGCAGCCATATTGCGTAGTCACCGGTTGAACCGATTAAGGATATTCCTGTCGGGTCAGTGAACCAACCTCACCCGTCGCCGTCTGCACATACTTGCCACAAAACCTGAATCTACCTTGCTAGCACGAGCGGCGCGCTCTATCGTGCCAACGGAAATGATTGCTACCGGTTTTCGTCTTCGGTAGCATTCTCAACGGGTCGCTAGGTTTTATATCGCCGCCTAGCGGCCCTCAATTGGCTAAAGAGTTGAGCCCGATTGTGGTGCTTCGGGCTTCCATAAGCTGCTGCGCGAGGCTTTCCCTCGCGTGGCGGCATATTGGGAGTTTAGTTGCATGCGAGGGACCTGCGTGAAATGTCGGACCGAGTTCAGACTGTCAAGTCGCGAAGCCGAGAGCTATTGGCGACTCTTCAAAATATGGCGACGCAATCTCCCCGATCGCCTGCCAGCCATTTGCGACACATGCTGGAAAACGATGGTCGCAAAAGGCGGAGTCGCGGCCGCTGAAAAATAAAACTGCCGTGGTATCGTGATCACGGTCGAGCCGTCCAGGTTTACAGCAGGCCTGGACGGTTTTTTCCATGCGCCAACTCTGCGAATCGTTGTGCTTGCATGTCGCATACAATTGGCTTGGTGGTGAATGGTCGTTGCCCGGTTTGTGCGACAGGTGCAATGCAGTACAACAACGACGCACCTGCGATAAATCCCGCAGGCTTGGCGCAGCCAGGGTCACACCCTTTTGTAGGCTTCTCGGGCACACCATTCTTTGAACATTGGACGAGGCGTCCGGCGCTGCAGTACATCCCCGATAATTGAGAGGACGCAGACCGTAATGAATGTCAGCGACATGAGATTGCCTTTCTAGAGAGCCGGCCTTCATGGGGAGTCGGTCTCGGCGGCTCGCTCGGGAGATATTGAAATCTACTGTCGCGGGGAAATTACTTTCGCGAAATCTTTGTTGCGAAAATGGATCATTGTGGCATAGCCGCATCCGGCGAATGGAAACGTCTGCCAACCGAAAGGGGACTGCCGCCGCGACAAATGGCGACCTTATCGTGGACGTCTAAGTCTTTTGGGAAATGCCGTCGCTATTGATTGCTTAGCCTAAACTCAATGTCCTGGGGAGCGTCAACGGGTTCCATTAGCGACGGGCCTTGATTGCGGACGTTGCCCACCGCCTTTCCCACAGTCCAAGATTGCATTTCCTCGCCGGGAAATTGCTGAAGCATTGGCTTTAGTTCAGCGGGATCGCTGACCGTCGGA
>DASXEJ010000283.1 GCA_036490175.1 Pirellulales bacterium
GCATTGTCGAGCAGGTGCATTTCGTTGCCAGGCAAGGCCGGTATGCCGACGGCGGCCTCGCATAATCGCGACAAGGACTGTGCTTCCTCACCCAGCGAACGCCAATCGACCGCAGCGCGATTGTGTAGATCGGCCAGCCACTGGCGATACGGGCCGTGGATGCGGGCCGCATAGTCGGCGCGGCGGCGCCCCAAACGCAGTTCGCCGAACATCAAATATGCCCCGGCTCCGACCAGTGGAACGCTGAGGACCACGGCGAGCCAGGCCAACGTGAAACCAACCGGCCGCCCCCGCATGATGACGCGCACGGACAAACCCAGGCGGATGACCCAGTCGGCCACTAACAGCGAAGTGGTCCACCAACCAGGGGAGTCGATGTGGATAAACATGCAAGGCGGTTCTCGACAGGGCAAGTCGTGCCAGGACTATAGGCGGGAAGACGGCGGCCGCCAACTAAGAGTAGCTCCCAGCCAGGGCGCAATGCCGTTGCCGCAATAGCCGGCCGGCCTAAAATCCTATCGGCTAGCCATGGGTGCTGCGGAGATTCCTGGCAGCCAATTCTCGCCAAGTTTGCACAACGAAATGGAACCGTTATGGCAAACCTTTCCATCGGCATGACCGGACGGGCGCTCGAGATCGTAGCCGAAGACAAACTGCGTGCGGCCATCGATCAAGGCGACTTCGACAATCTGCCCGGCTTCGGCCAGCCGCACCCAATTTTCGACGAAGAGTACGACCCGCACTGGTGGATTCGCCGTAAGCTGGCTCGCGAAGGATTGAGCGGCGCGGCCAGCCCATTTCCCCGTCTCGGCGGATAGCTTTGCCAGTGGGCTCAAATGTTGGCCGGTTGAATAGGACCGTGCAGCTAAGATCGTGAACCGATATCGCTAGCGATCTTGCTTATTGTCGCTGGCGACCTTGCCCAGGGCACGGTCCAATCGTGCCAGCGCCTCGTCGACGTCGGCCGTCGTCATGGCAGCACAAAAGCCGTGATGGCAGGCGGCGCCGCCGTAATCGTGAAAATACACGCCCTCTTCATTCGCGGCAGCCACGAACCGCAACATCTTCTGCCGATCGTGCGACAGCGTGTCGCGGTAATCGCGAACTTCCTGCGTGGGTCCGAAATAGATGCCAAACCGCGCGCCGAGCCCTTGCACCCGACCGGCGATGCCGTGCCGCGCCAGCAGCGAGACCAGCCCCGTATACAGGCGACCAGCCAAGGCATGAATGTGATCGTAGAATCCCGGCGCTCGATAGGCACGCACCGCGGCCAGGCCGGCTGCGACGGGTACCACGTGGCCGTTATAGGTGCCGCTGTGCTGGCAATCTCCCTCGGGCATCAGGCGGCGCATGATATCGTGACGGCCGCCAAACGCGCTCAGCGGGAAGCCGCCGCCGACGGCCTTGCCGATCGTGCATAGGTCGGGCGTCACGCCCAAATATTCCTGCGCCCCGCCCGGTCCCATGCGAAAGGCGCTCAGCACTTCGTCGAAAACCAATAGCGCTCCGTGCTTGCTCGTCAGGCGGCGCAGAGCTTCCAAGAACTCGGGCGTGGGCAGGATGCAGCCGGCGTTGTAGTAGATCGGCTCACAGATCGCGGCGGCCAACCGGTCGCCATGCTGCGAAAATGCTCTCTCCAATAAGTCCGGCCGATTGTACGGCACCACAACCAGCTGCTCGGCCAAGGCGCTCACCATGCCGGTCGATGCTGGTTCGACCGCGGGATTGGTCTCGGGGCCGGGTCCCGTGGCCGGCGCCGCCAGCGCAAACATCACCTGGTCGTGATAGCCGTGAAAGTTCCCCTCAAGCTTCAACAGCTTCGTCCGGCCCGTGAACGCACGGGCCAGTCGCAGGCAGTGCATCGTGGCTTCGCTCCCCGAACCGGTGAAGCGAACCAGGTCGCAACAAGGAATGGCTTCGCATAATTCACGCGCCAACAGGGCGTGCCACTCGTTTTCGTACGAGCACGCCGCGCCACGTGCGAGTGCCGTCTGTACGGCGGCGAGCACTTGCGGGTCGCCGTGCCCCAGCAGCGTGGCCCCGTGACTGGTACACAGGTCGATGTACTCACGGCCGTCGAGATCCCACACACGGCAGCCCTCGGCCCGCTCGAAATACATCGGCCGTCCCAGCGCGCGATTTACGCGCGTCGAAGCCGATACACCGCCGGCGAGATACTGTCGGGCTACGTCGAACTGATCAGTTGTGCGAGACATAAGATGCGTGTTTTCTTCAAATGTTGGCGGTCGCGTGGGGATCGTTGCACGGCGAAAGCGGACGGTGCGGACCACCATATCACGAAATCTTGCTACGTGCAGCGAGCAGATTTTTGCGCCCGACCGCGGTTGGCCTCGTCCGCATTCTGTCCGCGCTTGGTCAATGCCGTAGGCGGCCGAAAATCGGGCAAAATTAGACGCAAGATATTTCCCCTGACCAGGATCCGCGCCGGGAATTATTCAATTAATGGAATTATTCAACGCTGAAATAATTAACGACTTGACGACAAACCACGACCTGTAAACGCGCGCCTTAGGCCCTCGCGGACAGTGCGACATGCGATGAACGATCGCGCCGAGTCACTCGTGGTGCAAAGCTGATCTGCAAAAGAAACGTAGCGTCCAGGCAAGCCATACAAACGCTCGTGCTCTAATGGAAACAGACGCGCTTTTAAGAACTCTTGAATGCTCTTGTGACGTGCATTCTACAGGCCGCGTTGGCACGATTGCTGGCTGCGATTCCCTTTTTCCCCAGGGCACCTTTCGCCGTTCACCGCGTGAGCAGATCGAAAGCGGCTCGCATCCGTTGTTATGTGCTTTTAGCAGTCGACGACAAATCTGAAGAGGGCAGATTTGCGGACGCGTTATTCTTCGACTGCGCATCGACGGGCTTGGCAACTGACCGCACCGTGAGGCGAAAGCGCCATGCGCTGAATGCCGCCACGAGCATGGCAACAAGGCCCGGTATCAGCATTGTCACACGCACCTGCCACACAAACACCGGGCCTGTGTTAAGAGGGACGCCGCTGTGCCGGTAAGCGAATCCCGGGATGGCTATCGCTAGCGCGTTGGCGGAACTGCCGCGGTCCAGCAATCTCGCGTATTGCAGGGCTGAGTTCCGAATCTCCCTCACGACGAACGGATTTTTAAAGTACGAGACCGGGTTCAAGAGAACGTCGGTCAGTGGGAAATTGCTGCACAATTCCAACGTACCATCGACGAGCGAGACCGTCGGCCGGAAGTTGCCCCCCTTGAAAGTGACGTCCATAACGTCGTCCGGAAAACTCACGAACCATGACGCGCCCCAGTAGCCAAGGCAGGTAATTCCAACCATCGCCGAAAGGATCGCCGTCCACTCGTACAAGGACCGCTTCATTCGTCACCGACCGTTGTAAAAAAATCGGGCAGTTCCGCAGATGGCACAGATTCGATAGAAGGCATCGAAAGGGGACGCTTCTTTGTTTTAATGCGCCTGCGGCGTGAATGCCATCGACGATCGATCGTGGGCCATGTACGCCCGACGTAGGAGCGGTCTCTTTTTTTACGGTAACTTGTATTTGCCGATCCGATCGTTGTGCAGGCTGCCCAGGTAGAGGTGGCCGTTGCGCTCGAATGCCGAAGTAATTTCGCGAAGGTTCTTGCCCGTCGGGTCTTGGATGCTGTCGAGGATTTGCCCCTGCTCGTCGAGCTTGACGACAAAGGCATAGGGCTGCGCCTTGGGCCACAGGAAGGCCGGCATTTTGGCCAGGACTCCTTTCAGGTACGGACGCGGGGCCAGCCAGTCGGCGTCGTCGTTGCGCACCGTGAACAAAGCCAGCCAAAATATCCCCTGTCCGTTAGACGTGATATTGTCAGGATAGCCCGGCAAGTTGTCGACAAACACTTCCGACTGTCCGGCTCGATCACCGCTAAGCCAGTAGCGCATGATACGAAAGCGGTACGTTTCATTGACGAGCACGAAGTCTTCGTTTTGCGAAAGCGCGACGCCATTGGCAAAGTACAAGCCGCGGAGCAGGGTCGTTGTATCGCGCGTTGCCGGATCGTAACTCACCAGCCGCCCGTGCGGGCGCCCTTCGAGCATGTCGTACAGATATTCATCGGGGCCAAATTTGGCGCTGGCGTCGGAGAAATAGATCGTGCCATTGCGGGCGATCGCCACGTCGTCGGCAAAGCCGAGCCGCTCGTTATCGGCGCCGTTCACGAGTACGGTGATATTGCCCGCCGGGTCGATCGATAACACACCGCGGGCCGAATCGGCCACAATCAGATTGCCGTCGGGCGCCATGCAGAGCCCCACGGGCCGGCCGCCGGTTTCGGCCAGGGTGTTGACCGTGCCATCGGGATCGATGCGCAGCACCTTGCCATCGGCGGTGCCGGTAAAAACGCGGCCGGCCGTGTCGACCTCGACGTCCTCAGGGCCATTAACCAGACCGACGGCGATCTGCTCGGCCGAGGCCAGACGATCGTTCGGCGCCAGCACGCCCGTAAGCGGCGGCTTGAGAGGTGGCTCGTATGCCACGGGATCGATCGGCGAGGGCCACGCGAAGACATATATCGCCAATCCGATGACTATGACCGCCGCTAGGACCAGAAAACGCTTCAGCTCGCGGCGCCGCGCCGGTGGCGCGACCGCGCTGTCCGTCGGCTGTTCGGCATGGGCGTCCGTCATGATGAAACTCCTCACAAATTATCTAGCGCCACCGGATTCGCGCGCCTGCATCCATTTTTACAGGAACAATACAACCCGCCGATTCACCATCTGCGTAATTTGCGTCATCTGTGGACATTCTTGATCTTTCAGAAAACGAATTTATCTGCAGAGAACGCAGATTACGCAGAAAAAAATACCGCTTGCCTGCCTATCGGACAGGCTGGGGCGACGGGTCGCACTTGCTCGGGCCATGACGCTCGGACTGAGTTCTGATGGCTGCGATCTCGCTAGCGCGACACGGCCACTATCGCGTAGACGCGGTGCGGAATCGTTAATGGGTCTTGCGGGAATTGTTCGGCCAATAGTTGCGCCAGTTCTTGGTCGAAGCGAATGACGTCGATTTCTGAGAGTGTGGCCGCGACTCCGGCACTGGCCCGAATGCGGCCCCGCCAACCTTCGTGACTATAGGGGACCATATGGTCGAAGGAAAATGTTTCGATCTCGGTGAAGCCAGCCGCAGACACGCCGGGTAGCCACTGCGGATAGCATCCATGGCTGCCTCCAAAGTGCCAATCGGGATTGCAGCGCTCGATAAGCTTTTCGGTCGCTTCCACGGGGCTGCCGGCCAGGGGTAGCCAGTCGAAGTGGGCAATCACCAGGAGACCATCGGCTGTGAGCACGCGGCGGGCTTCGGCGGCGGCCGTCGTGCGATCGAACCAATGCCAGCATTGTCCGGCCGTGATCACATCCTGTGTCGCTGATTCGAGTGGCAAGGCTTCGGACTTGGCAATGACGTAGTCCAGGGCCAAGTGCGTCTCCTCGGCAAGTCGACACCCCTCGCGCAGCATCGGCGCGGCCGGATCGAGAGCCGTCACACGGCAGCCGGCCGCGGCCAATCCACGCGCGAGCGTGCCGGTGCCGGAACCCAGGTCAAGCACGCGCTGGCCGGGTAGGCCAACGTGGAACGTCCGCAATCGTGCGAAGAACTCGTCCGGGAACCCGGCGCGATGCCGGCCGTAGTCATTGGCCGTACGTCCGAAGTCGACGCGACGGTTGAACTCTTCGGTTCTGTCTTGTGCGGGGCGGCTCACGATAACTGGAAATCGCGCGGTGTGCGTTGGTGTTGGCTTGGAGCGTGTCTTCAAAAGCGCATGATTCGCCTAAAGACATGCGCCAGCGTCACTGAAAGACGGTGTCTTTGATGCCATCCAGACAGGCACCCGAAGCATCTTCCGAGCGATTGCTGGCGGCAATGTATACGATGTCTTCATCGACGTATCGGATGAATTCCGCATAGAACACGCCATTGCTGCCGTTATGCGAAGTGACCCTTGTACGGCGTGGCGAGTCGGTCAGTACCCATCCGTAGCTGTACCAAGAGTCTGCATCTGGCCCCATCTCGACCTTCCGCGAAAACATTTTTGCCTTTGCTTCCTTCGAGAGCACCTGGTCGCCCAGCAGCGCCTTGTGCCAGCGATACAGGTCCCCGACGGTCGAAAGTACGCCGCCATTTCCGCGTAGGTTCCAGTAGGGACCGTCCTCAGCCCAGTTCTTATCGAGTGGTGTGCCCCAATCCGTGCTTCTCTTGTAGCCATGAGCAACGGTGTCGGGGTCCCATTTCGGCAGCAGATAGCCCGTATTCTTCATTGCAGCTGGCAACCACAGTTGCTCGCGCAAGTAGGCTTCGTACGTTTGTCCGGTCACCTGCTCGATCACGGCTGCCAACAGGCTGAACCCAGAATTGGCGTAGCGATGCCCCCGACCGGGGGAGAACAGCAGCTTTGACCGTAGCGCCATTTCGACGATCCACTCGCGCGTGGCGGGTTCGTAGTCGCCGCCGAAATCTCCCTCCAAGCCCGCGCTGTGCGTGAGTAGGTGGAAGAGCGTAATTTGCGATTTGTCCTCGGGGACATTCCTGAAATACTTGCCGAGCTTGTCTTCCGCGCTGAGCTTCCCCTGTGATTCCAGTTTGGCGATCGCGGCACCGGTAAATTGCTTGGTGAGGGAGCCGATATCAAAAACCGTCCGAGACGTGAACGGTATCTGCTTCTCTCGATTTGCCAGTCCATAACCCTTGGCAATTACGACATTGCCACCCTTGGCGACTAATAGAGCACCGCTGAATCCTGACTCCGCTCGCTTCTTCATATCCTCGTCAAGCTTCCGTCCGAGCGGCCCTTCAACCTTATCCAAGTCGGCCGGCGCCGTCGCACCTGCAATTCTGCAAAGTCCTAGTACGAAGGCGACAAAAACAGGCAATAACAGCCCGCGGTACAATCTCTCGCTCGGGATCATGATTTGCTCGGAGAGCGCAGGTTCAATTTGCATGATTCGATAAAAACCACGACGACTTCCGCCCGCGTTGTCTCTAAGGCGCAGGTCAGCCCACGGCATCGCGATGGACCGTATCGGGCGAGAATGCTGGCAGACAAACGGCGATGTATTCGGCCCCCTCGCTTTCGGGCGTGCTATAGGCGACCCATTCTCCCCGCGGGATGACAATGGCCTGGCCGGCGCAGGCGTCGATGGTTTCCGTGCGCGTGGTGGCGCGGAGCATGCCGCGCAGCACGACCGAGTATTCGTCGAACTCCGGCGTCTGGCCAGGTTCGACCCAGCCGGCGGGACTTTTCATCCGCGCGATACTGACCGGCGTGGTGTGCGAGTTGACACGGCCGATGAACTCTTCGATCACTTTGGGCTTATTGCCTGCCGCTTGTACCACGGCCGGTCGAGAGATAAGCGTTGCCATGCAATACGGACTCCTGGATAATGCAACTTGATGAATGCAAAACCGACGAAAACGTCACTGTGCGCGGCGCAGATTGAGGCGGTCGTCCGGCGCACGCGCGCCTCGTTCATCGTCCGTCATCCCATGTTTACATCAAGGATGATCTTGCCCACGGCACGTCGCGACGTGAGATGGTCCATGGCGTCGGCCACGCGCGCCAGCGGGTAGCGTGCGGCGATGACTGGTTTGAGATGGCCCGTCTTGTAAAGGTTCATCAAGTCTTGCCAGCCTTGCTCGATCTTGGCCGGGTCCATCTGTCGGTAGTAGCCCCAATGCAGCCCGACCACGCTGTAATTCTTGACCAGCAAGTGGTTTCCCTTGAAGTTGGGAAATTTGCCGCTGGTAAAGCCGATGATCACCAGCCGCCCCTCGAAGGCAATGCAACGCGTGCTCTGTTCAGAGAGGTCGCCGCCGACCGGATCGTAAATCACGTCCGCGCCGTGACCGGCGGTGGCCGCCTTGACAGCCTCGACAAAGTTCTCGGTCTGATAATTCACCACCACGTCTGCTCCGGCTGCGAGCACGGCGGCGCGCTTATCGTCCGAGCCGACGGTGCCGATGATCTTGCCGGCCCCCAGGGCGCGGGCGATTTGCACGGCGGCTAGCCCGACACCTCCGGCCGCCGAGTGGACCAGCACGTTTTCGCCCCGAGCCAGTTGGCCACGATAGACCAGGCCGAAATAGGACGTCTGATAGACCAACGAAAAGGCGGCCGCCTCGGCATCGTCGAGCCCTGGCGGCAAAGATCGAACCGAGTGAACAGGGGCGATGGCGTACTCGGCGAACGCTCCCAGATCGCACTGCGCCAGCACGCGGGTGCCGGGGGGAAATTTCGCGGCGGCCTCGGCCCCTGCCTGTTCGACGGTGCCGGCCAATTCAAAGCCGGGTGTAAAGGGGAGCGGCGGCTTGACCTGATACAGCCCCTGGATGATGAGGACGTCGGGAAAGTTTAGCGAGGCGGCCGCTACGCGGACCAGCACCTCGGCGGGACCAGGCTGCGGTCGGGGCAGATCTTCGATGGTCAGCCCGGACGGCTGGCACCAATTCGTACAGCGAACAGCCTTCATTCTGGCAGCTCCGGGGTGGGATACCGTGGGACACGCCCCTTGGCGACGGGCAGTTTATGATGGAATTGGGATGGACACAAATCGCTGGTGTCGGAAGACTTGCGTGAGCAAGCGCGACACAGCGCAGGCGCGGGATGGCCGGTTCCTGCTCCGCGTGTGTCGGGCCGGGGGCTGACCAAAATTGCAGGGCAATTGTCATGCACGTGGCGATACCCGGCGGTCGCGGCGGTGTTTATCATGTGGGGACCGTAATATTTCCGGCTTCATCCCACTCGTTACGGGGAATTGCCAGTATGAAGCTGCGACAGAACAATCCACGATGGCTGTGTCGTCAGGGGATGCCAGAGGCTGACGCTGCGCCGCGGTGGGTTTTTGCGGCCACGCCACGGTCGGGCTTTACGCTCGTCGAGTTGCTGGTCGTAATTGCCATCATTGGCATATTAATTGGCATGCTGTTGCCGGCGGTGCAATATGCGCGGGCCGCGGCCCGGAGGACCCAGTGCCGCAGCAATCTGCACAACATTGGCCTGGCGCTCGATATGTATGTCGACGCGAACGGCTCCTTTGGCCGGTATCCGGATGCGGCGCAGATGAAATCCGCGCTAACGAAGTATGGGCTGCCGCAATCGCTCAGGCCAACGTTGCGGGCAACGCTCAATCCCTTTATCGAAACGAACACCAACGTATTTCAATGCCCGGACGACGTCTTTCCAGAGTCGAACTGGAATGACGAAACGGTGGCTTTGCAAACCCAAACGAACGACGACCAAACGCAGACGTTCAACGACACGTACAACAACGCTGTGAATCCATCGGATTCGACGTTTTTCGAAGCGGAGGATCTGAGCTACGAGTACAATTCGCCCATCGTCTGGGACCCCAGGCAAAACCTGCCGAAACGCCGTGTCGAGATCGTCAAGACTCGCGATTCCGGCACGATCTGGATCGTGTTCGACTTTGCACCGTTTCATGCCGCGCCCGGGACCGTGGGATCGCGAAACTTTCTGTATATGGACAGCCACGTAGGAAACTAACTATTCACGCGTTTGCTCGCGCATGGTACTGGGGCGTGGGCTTGCACAGGGGAAGGGAATTATGAACAGCAAGAAATGGGGAATGGCCCTGTTGATTTTGCTACTTCTGACCGGCGGCGCCGGAGCGTACTACGCGTTCCGAACCGATCCGGCCCTGGCTGCGGCCCTGGATTTGCAAAAACAGATGCGCAACGAGGACCTGCCTCGTGAGGATCGCCGCAAGTTGTTCGGGCAAATGCGCGAAGCCATGGACAACCTGACCCCCGAGCAACGCCATCAAGTATTTCAGCAAATGGGACGTGGTCCCGAGGGCTGGATGGCACGCGAGAAGAAAAGAATGGACGATTTCCTGGCCCTGTCGAAGAAGGACCAGGTGAAAGCACTCGATAAAGACATCGACGAGATGGTCAAGCGCCGCAAGGATTGGGAAAAACGCCAAAAAGAACGCGAGAAAGAGCGCGCCGCACAGGCAGCGCAAGGGGGCGGCGCGAATGGCGGCAGTGGCAGCGGTGGCGCCAACGGCGGCAATAACAATAACAACAACAATTCTGGCCAAGGCGGCCAGGGCGGCGGACGCGGCGGCAACGGTGGTGGCGGCGGCGATCGTGGGCAACAACGTCGCCTGGCCCTGGACAATTCGTCTGCCCGACAGCAGGCGCAGGGTTCGGAATACCGTCGCATGCTAGGGAACCGCATGCAGCAGCGCGGGATTCCCAATACCGGCGGCGGCGGACGTCGCGGCGGTTTCTAGTCACGCCAGAGTGTCTGGTATTTCATGCGGCGACTAGGCCCGGGCCAATACCCCGCGCCGGGAGCCACACATTTCTCGGCTTGGGACCAGCCCGCTATGATGGAAGGGTGGTGCATTTGTTCACCTACCCCATTGTTTGCTGGTGAGGCGCCCAGAACGTGGCCACGAGCGAGCTTCTTACTGCCGAGCCGCTGGAAGCAGGCATTCCGTTTCATCCGGTCATCGCCGGATGGTTTCGCTCGCGCTTCGGCGCCCCGACCGATCCGCAGCGGCTGGGCTGGCGTTCGATCGCGGCCGGCCAGCACACTCTGATCGCGGCGCCGACAGGCTCCGGTAAAACTCTGGCCGCATTCCTGTGGTGCCTGGACCGCCTGTTCCGCCAAGGAATGTCAGGCGAGTTGCCCAGTGGCACGCAGGTGGTATACGTCTCGCCGCTCAAGGCGCTCTCGAACGACATTCACCGCAATCTGGAAGTGCCGCTGGCCGAGATTCGTGCCGCGGCGATCGAAGCCGGCTTTCGGGCCCCGCCGATTCGCGCCGCAGTGCGGACGGGAGACACGCCCACTGCCGAACGGCAAGCCATGCTGCGCCGTCCGCCACACATTCTAGTGACCACGCCCGAGTCGTTGTATTTGCTGCTCACGAGTGCCAAGAGCCGCGAGATGCTGCGCGGCGTGCACACGGTGATCGTGGACGAAATCCACGCCCTAGCGCGCGACAAGCGCGGCAGCCATTTGGCGCTGTCACTCGAACGGCTGGCCCATCTGACCGACGTTGCGCCGACGCGGATCGGGCTATCGGCCACGCAACGGCCGATCGACCAGATTGCGCAATTCCTGGTTGGCCGGCCGGCAGTCGATGCGCAACAATCCAACTGCGCGATTGTCGACGTCGGGCACCAGCGCGAATTGGACCTGGCCGTGGAAGTTCCGCCCGGAGAGTTGGCGGCCGTCTGCTCGCACGAATGCTGGGCCGAAGTCTACGAGCGTCTGAAGCAACTGATCGCCGCACACCGCAGCACGCTGATTTTCGTCAACACACGGCGCTTGGCAGAGCGCGTCTCGCATCATTTGATCGAACTGTTGGGAGAGTCCGCCGTAGCCGGCCACCACGGCAGCCTATCGCGCTCGTTGCGATTGAATGCCGAAGAACGGCTGAAGAATGGCGAGCTGAAAGCGATCGTCGCTACCGCCTCGCTAGAAATGGGTATCGACGTCGGCTACCTCGACCTGGTCTGCCAGATTGGCTCGCCGCGCTCGATCGCCACGTTTCTGCAACGCGTCGGCCGGTCGGGACACTCGCTGGGGCTGGTGCCCAAGGGGCGGCTGTTTCCACTGTCGCGCGACGAGCTGATGGAATGCCTGGCGGTGGTACGAAGCGTGCGCAGCGGTCGACTGGATGCGATTGAAATCCCCGCGGCGCCGCTCGACATTTTGGCACAGCAAATCGTGGCCGCCGTGGCCGCCGAGGAATGGGACGAGACCGAGCTCTACGAGTTGTGCCGCGGGGCGTGGCCGTATCGCACGCTCAGCCGCGCCGATTTCGACGCCGCCGTAGCGCTCGTCACCCAAGGCGCCGATCCCAAGACAGGCCGCGGCGCGCACTTGCACCGCGACCGCATCAATGGCCGGCTGCGGGCACGGCGTGGAGCGCGGATCGCCGCGATCACCTCGGGCGGAGCGATACCCGAGCTGGCCGACTACCGCGTGGTGACCGAAGAGGAAGGAACATTCGTCGGCACGCTGAACGAAGATTTTGCCATCGAAAGCCAGGCTGGCGACGTGTTTCAGCTGGGAAACATGTCGTGGCGCGTGCGCTACGTCCGCGGGGGCGAGGTAGTGGTGCAAGATGCCCAAGGCGCGCCGGCCACGGTGCCGTTCTGGCTGGGCGAAGCGCCGGGCCGCACCCGCGAGCTATCGGCCGAGGTGGCGACGCTGCGCACCGAATTGGCAACGCGCATTACGATTCCGTCCGGCCGGCCCTACGAGTCAGGCCAGCTGATCGACATCGGGCCGAAGATTACGCAACAAAGCTGGCTGCCTGGCGTCGGCGGTGATCCCACTCCGCCGAAGGCGTCCAAAGAGGAGATACCTGATTCGCTCGAAGCGCAGCCTCCGCAGCGTGAGCGAAACTTCGACTTGCCCGCGCCGCGCGACGACGTCGATTTGACCAGCGCTACGGCGTGGCTGGCGCGCGAGACGGGGGCCGATTATTGGACCGCCGTGCAGGCCGCCCGTTATGTGGCGGCCCAAAAGGCGGCAATTCCCACCGTTCCCACGCAAAAGCAGATCGTCTTCGAGCGTTTCTTCGACGAGTCGGGCGGAAGCCAGTTGGTGATTCACGCACCGCTGGGGGCGCGGATCAATCGCGCCTGGGGCCTCGCCATGCGCAAGCGCTTTTGCCGCAGCTTCGATTTCGAATTGCAGGCCAGCGCCACCGACGACGGTGTGCTGTTGTCGCTCGGGCCGCAGCACAGCTTTCCGATTGACGCGTTGTTCAAAATGCTCAACCCCGGCAATGGCCAGACGCTGTTGGTCCAAGCCTTGTTGGCGGCGCCCATGTTTCAAACCCGCTGGCGCTGGAACGTCACGCGGGCGCTGGCCGTGTTGCGATATCGGGGCGGCAAAAAAGTGCCCCCCTACTTGCAGCGTTATCGATCCGACGATTTGCTGGCCGCGGTGTTTCCGCAAACGGCCGGCTGTCTGGAGAACCACGCTGGCGATATCGAGGTACCCGACCATCCGCTGGTTCAGCAGACCGTATATGACTGCCTGCACGAGGCGATGGATATCGAAGGTTGGACCGACGTCCTCCGAGAGATCGTCAGTGGCGACATCGAGCTGGTTCCTTGCGACACCCGCGAACCTTCGCCGTTCTCGCACCAGATCATCAACGCCAATCCGTACGCCTTTTTGGACGGCGCCCCGCTCGAGGAACGACGCACGCGGGCTGTCTCTGTGCGTCGCACGCTCGACATCGGGGCCGTTCGCGATCTGGGCTGGCTCGATCCAGCGGCCATTGCGCAGGTGCGTGACGAAGCGCAGCCGGTCGTCCGCGATGCCGACGAACTGCACGATGCCCTGATCACTCAAGGGGTGATGCTCGAGCACGAGGGAATCGCCTGGACCGGATGGTTCAATGATCTCGTTTCCACAGGCCGGGCCACGCGGGCGCGGGCGCCGGACCGCGCGCCGTTCTGGATCGCCACCGAGAATTGGCCGTTGGTCGCCGCGGCCTTGCCGGCCGCCACGATCGAGCGTCGCTCCTCCCTGCCGGACAGCGTGCGGCAGAACTGGGAGTCGACCGAGGCACTTGTGCATCTCTTGCGTGGGCGGCTGCAAATCGCCGGACCGGTTACGGCTTCGCAAATGGCCCAAGAGCTGGCATTAAATGCCGGGCTGGTCGAAGCCACGCTTACGGCGCTCGAGGCCGAAGGAACCGCCATGCGCGGTCGCTATACGCCCCCGGGTGCGCGGCACGCAGCCAACGGCGCCGCGCACGGTGCCGGCAACGCTGCGACAAACGGCGCGGCCACGGATTCCCACGAAGTCGAATGGTGTGATCGGCGCTTGCTCGCTCGAATCCACCGCTTGACGCTCGATCGACTGCGTCGTCAGATCGAGCCAGTCGAGCCGACCTCGTTCCTGCGATTCCTCACCGAACATCAGCGCGTAGCGCCCGAACGACGACTGACGGGCGTGGGAGGCGTACGCGAGATCCTGGCGCAATTGCAGGGATTCGAAATGGCCGCTGGCGCCTGGGAGCGGCGCATCCTGCCGGCGCGAGTGAACGAATACGATCCGGTTTGGCTCGATCAACTGGCCTTCTCCGGCGAGCTCACCTGGGGAAGGCTGCGGCCACAGAAACCAGACGACGCCGGGCGCGCCAGCGTCGGCCGTTTGACGCGCGCCGTTCCGTTGGCGCTTATGCTGCGGGCCGATCTTCCCTGGCTATTGCCCATGGAACGCAATGGCAAGCCGATCCCGCTGCGCGGCAATGCGCAAACCGTGTTGGCTGCGATCGAAAGTCGCGGGGCACTGTTCTATCACGACCTGACCACGGCTACAGGCTTGCTGCCTACGCACCTGGACGAGGCACTTTTGGAACTAGCACAGCAAGGCTTGGTGACGTCGGATGGATTCGCACCGCTGCGAGGACTAACGAGCCGCCCCCGCGCAGGACGGCGCCGCACGCGCGAAATGCGATCCAACCCGGCCCATCGGGCGACCGGGCAAATGGCCAGTTCGGGGCGTTGGTCGCTGTTTCCCGGTCTGGTCTCGGCCGCGGACGAGCAAGAATCTCTCAAGCGCTGGGCGCAGCAGCTTCTGCGTCGCTGGGGCATTGTCTTCCGCGATTTGCTAGTGCGCGAATCGGCGGCGCCAAGCTGGGGACAGTTGGTGCCGATCTTTCGCCGTCTCGAGGCGCAGGGAGAGATCCGAGGCGGCCGCTTTGTGTCGGGCGTCGGGGGAGAACAATACGCCACCGGTAGCGCGGTCGAACAAGTGCGCGAAGTGCGCGATCGAGAGCCGACGGGGCAATGCCTGGTCGTCGCCGGCTCCGATCCGGTCAATCTGGCCGGCATCATCACGCGAGGTGATCGCGTGGGGGCCAAGCCCACGAATTCGCTGGCTTTGCGCGACGGCCAGGTCGTAGCGACTTTCGAGTCAGGGGTCGTCCAATACAGCGAAGATTTCCCTCCTGCCGAAGCCGCCGAAGTCAGCCGCCGCCTGCGCCGTACCGGCTAATCGTTCGACCTGCAACTCAAGATGCCGACGACATTAATTTGGAAGTACGGCTTGCACAGAGCGCGTGCGACGGGCGTCCGACTAGGCGGCCAGGCGGCGTGATGGCGTCTCGATGGTGCGCTGCCAGTTGTCGGCGCTCCCATGCTGTTCGCACTGGGCGGTCACGCGGCGGACGTACGCCGGGGCCAGCAGGGCCTCGGTGATCGCGCGGGCCACCATGCCGAGTCGCATTCTTAGATAGCTGCGGCGCAGGTGATACGTCACCATGTTGTAACGTGCTAGCGCCGCGATGGTCTGGTCGTAACTGTCCGAGTCGAGAGTCTCGTCGCGCTCGTCCATCTTCACCAACAGCAGCCGTAGGTTCGGATCTTCGGGCGTGGCGAATTGCGTCACCACTTCGAATCCGCTGCGGCGGGCCAGCATGCGGAGCGTGGCCGGCGTGAAATTGTGCACGTGGCCGAAATGGAACAGCTTGTCCCCCAATGCGAAAGGCGCGCCCAGGTTCGGGCATTCGACGTACAGTCGTCCGCCGGGCCGCAGCATGCGACGGATGCGCTCGAACGCCCGCCGCGGAGTGCCCAGGTGCTCGATCACATGGACCAGCAGCACCACGTCGTACAATGGTTCGGCCGGAATATCCAAAAGGCCGCCAGGGCGCACGCGAGCATGAAAGGTGTTGACGCCATACTCCCGGAATCCATCGTTGGGCTCGATGCCCTGGGCATCATATCCGGCTAGCTGGAACCGCCGCACGGTACAGCCGATGCCAGAGCCAATTTCCAGCACGCGATCCGAGCGCCGCATGAATGGGCTCAGCCGGCGCAAGATGAGCTCTCCTTTTTGCCAGGCCCGCATAACGCGTCTGGCCGACGGGGCGACCTCGCCGTGATACGCGCGACGATATTCGCGCGCGTAGAAGTTCGTTAACTCGTCCTCGGTTGGAATCAACGCGTGCGATACGAGCCCGCAGCGCGTACAGACTACGGTTTCCAAGGGATCGCCCCGACGGTCGCTGTGCGCCACCGCAGCGAAGTCCGCACCGCCACACAGATCGCAATCGTGCGGCGCCGGGGCGCGCAGTTCGATAGTGCTAGCGGTTGTCTCCATAGTCAGAGACCCCTCGAAAGCCAGGTATTACGTTGGGGGGAAAGAGGGGCGGAAGATAGGGAGCCTCGCTAGCCCGGTCAAGGTCAACCGGCCTCGCGTTGTGACGCTAGCACCGAGGATTCACGGACGACCCACGCCGCGGACTAACGAATGCAGGACGGGACCCGGTCGCCGACCGTGACGGATTCATCCGCAGAGGGCGCCGATTTCGCAGAGAACCAGAGAATAAGAACACGGACGTAACCTGCGATGAATTGCCTGCGGGGCGCGCGCGGCGCGGTCATTGCGGGATTATCTCCCGCACGCGGCAGCCCGCCAGCGGGGGTCAACCTCGCGCAACCTCTGCCGATGGTTGATCTTAGATATCGTGCATGATACGATCCAGGGGTTGATTTTGCCCGGCTCGAGAGAGAGAAGGACCTGCCATGCTCGATCTTGTCAGTAGGGGTACCGCGCATACGTGCGACGGGGTGACGCGGCGCGAGTTCTTGCAGGCCGGCACGCTGTCGGCCATCGGGCTGGCCCTGCCCGACCTGCTGGCGGCCAAAGCCCGCGGCAATGTGACCGACGGGCACGACGAGCGGTCGGTGATCATGATTTTCAACCTGGGCGCC
The DNA here is from genome assembly GCA_036490175.1 of Pirellulales bacterium. Lineage (NCBI taxonomy): Bacteria > Pseudomonadati > Planctomycetota > Planctomycetia > Pirellulales > Pirellulales bacterium. Next base: position 16,754 of record DASXEJ010000283.1, read on the forward strand.
CCCAGCCAGATGGACTGCTGGGACATGAAACCTGACGCCCCCAGCGAAATCCGCGGCCCCTTCAAGCCAATCGCAACCAACGCCTCGGGTGTCGAAATCTCAGAGATTTTCCCCCGCATGGCCCAGCACGCCGACAAGTATTCGCTGGTTCGCAGCTGCTATCACACAGCCGCGGCCGTGCACGACACCGGGCATCAGATGATGCAGACCGGCCGGCTGTTCACTGGCGGAATCAATACACCTCATGCCGGTTGTGCGCTAGCCTATTTGCGCGGCCGAAAGACCGACCTGCCGGCCCATGTCGTACTCCCCGAGCCGATGGGGCGCACCGGCGGCAACATGCCGCACGGCCAGGACGCCGGCTTCCTGGGCAAGGCCTACGATCCGTTTGCCCTGATGGCTGATCCCTCGCAGCCGAATTTCCAGGTGCCTGACTTGCTGCCTCCGGCGCAAATTGGCCAGGCCCGGCTTGATCGCCGCCGCCGTATGCGGGCCGTGGTGGACGAGACGGTCAGCAAGTTCGAGGCCAGCGGCAACGAGCAGTTGCTGGATAGCAATTTCGAAGCGGCGTTTCGCCTGATGACCAGCGCCCAAGCCCGCGAGGCGTTTGACCTGTCGAAGGAGCCGACGGCCGTCCGCGAGCGGTATGGCATGACGCGCTTCGGGCAATGCTGCCTGCTGTCGCGCCGCCTGGTCGAAGCCGGCGTGCGATTCGTAACGGTTAACACTTTCCTGACCGTGTTCGACGAAATCACTTGGGACATCCACGGGTCGAAGCCCTTTACTTCGATCGAAGGGATGCGCGACATCGTGGCGCCGATGTACGACCAGGCGTACAGCGCGCTCTTGGAAGACCTATCGCAGCGTGGGCTGCTGGGCAACACGATGGTCTGCAATCTACAAGAATTCGGCCGTACGCCGCGCGTTAATCCTGCCGGCGGTCGCGATCATTGGCCGCAATGCTGGACCGTTCACTACGCAGGGGGTGGCGTGCAAGGGGGCCGGGTCGTGGGGCGCAGCGACGCCATCGGGGGCGTGCCGGCCGAACGCCCCGTGGAACCGGCCGAGATCGTCGCTACGGTTTATCGCAGTTTGGGCCTCGATTTGGAAACGAAGTTGCCGGGCCCGCAGGGAAGACCGTTCCCGCTGGTGGACTTCGGCAAGCACGAGATCAAGGAATTGTTTTAATGATTCCTTTTCGAAATGTTCGCGACCTTCTGATGGCAACGCGGGTGCCATGCTCAGGCTGGCGTGAGCATGCCCGTCAACAAGTTGCTCAAGTCTTTGCCAGCATGCCCACGTCGGCGTACGTCCGTGGGCATGGCACCCGGCCGAACGGCGTCGTTGGCGGTAATTGGGCAGCCTGCTTTGCGGCAGCTTGGCTGGTTGTCGTCGGGCTGGCGTGCGAGCAGGCTCGCGCGGCCGACGGACTAGTGATGTTGCCGACCGAAATATCGCTGTCGGGGCCCGAAGCTCGTCAGCGTGTCATTGTCGAGCGCGGTGGTGAGGGCCTCCTGCACGGACAGGTCACCGATGGTCTTGTGATCACTTCCAGCGATCCGCAGATTGTTGCTGTCGAGGATTTTGTCGCTCGACCGGTTGCCAATGGCGAAGCGACACTCACCGTAACGCAGGGAGATCAGACCGGCACGGCGCGGGTGCGCGTGGCCGACATGGAGAAGCCGTTCGATTGGAGTTTTCGCAATCACGTCGAGTCGGTCTTTTCCAAAACCGGTTGCAACTCGGGTGCCTGCCACGGGGCGCTTGCTGGCAAGAATGGCTTTAAGCTCTCGCTACGCGGCTATGACACGGATGGCGATTTCGTGACGCTCACGCGGCAGGCGCGAGGGCGGCGGATGGTCCCCAGCGATCCAGGCCGTAGCTTGTTGTTAACCAAGCCGTCGGGCGCGGTGCCGCACAAGGGAGGGCTTCGTTTTACGCCCGACTCTTTGGAGTATCGGGTGATCGCCCAGTGGATAGCGGCAGGCGCGCCGGGCCCCCAGGCTACGGATCCGCGTGTGGAGCGGATCGAGATTCTGCCGCCAGGCGTCGTGCTGCGGCCGAGCGAGAAGCAACAGTTTCTGGTTCGCGCCCATTTTACCGACGGCCATCAAGAGGATGTCACGCGGTGGGTGAAATACACCTCGGCCAACGAATCGGTTGTGCAGATCGACGAAGCCGGATTGGCCAGCGTCGTCGGGCATGGCGAAGGCGTTCTCTCAGCCTGGTACGCTAGCCGGGTAGCCGTGGCGGCGGTCAGCGCACCGTTTGAAAAACCGATCGCTCCCGAAGTCTTTGCCGCCGCGCCGCGCCGCAACTTTATCGACGAATTAGTGCTGACCAAGCTGGCCAGCCTGAATATCCCCCCCTCCCCTGCCGCGGGCGATGCGGAATTCTTGCGCCGTGCGTATCTCGACACGATCGGTGTGCTGCCCACGGCCGACGAGACGCGGGCCTTTCTGGCCGATAGTACCACCAACGGCAACGCTGCCAAGCGCGACAAGGTCATCGACCAGTTGCTCGCCCGGCCAGAGTTTGTCGACTACTGGTCGTACAAATGGTCGGATCTGTTATTGGTCAATGGCGACAAGCTGCGCACACCGGCGGTCTGGGCTTATTACTCGTGGATTCGCAATCAGGTCGAAGCCAACACCCCTTGGGATGTCTTCGCTCGCCAGGTGGTAACCGCGCGCGGCAGCACGTTGGAAGATGGCGCGACGAACTATTACGTCCTGCACCAGGACCCGCTCGATCTGGCCGAGACCACCAGCGTGGCCTTTCTGGGAATGTCGATCAATTGCGCCCGCTGCCACAATCATCCGCTGGAAAAATGGACCAACGGACAATATTTCGGTTACGCCAACTTGTTCGCGCGGGTGCGCACTAAGAGCATGCCGGGCGAAGGGAATCTGATCGTCTACAGCGACACGACAGGCGAACTGATTCAACCTTTGACAGGCAAGGCGCAGCCGCCGACACCACTGGATGGGATGCCGATCGCGAACGACGCCACCGAAGATCGCCGTTTGCACTTGGCCGCGTGGCTGACCGCGCCTGAAAATCCTTACTTCAGCCGTTCGATCACGAATCGCGTGTGGGCGAACTTCTTTGGCGCCGGCCTGGTCGAAAAAGTCGACGATATGCGACTGACCAACCCGGCCAGTAACGAGCAGTTGCTCAACGCGGCGGCCCGTTACCTGGTGGCCGAGGGATATGATCTGAAGACTTTGATGCGCGCAATACTGCAATCCAACACCTATCAGCGTGCCAGCCGACCGCTGGCTGAAAACGCGGCCGACGATCGCTTCTATTCGCATTACTATCCCAAGCGACTGATGGCCGAAGTGCTGCTGGATGCCATGTCGCAAGTAACCGGCGCAGCGACGGACTTTGGCGGCTATCCGGCCGGCTGGCGAGCGATGCAACTACCGGATTCGAACGTGGCTTCGTACTTTTTGAAGGCCTTTGGCCGGCCCGAACGAATCATTACCTGCGATTGCGAACGCAACGCCGAGCCGAGCGTGGTGCAAGTGCTGCACATTACCAACGGCACATCCTTGAACGACAAGCTGCAAGCGGGGACGAATCGCATCGGGCGATCAATCTCGGAAAACATGGCCGACGACAAGCTGCTGGAGGAGCTCTACCTGGCGGCGCTCGCGCGCTATCCGACCGACGCAGAGAAAGCAAAAATCCTGCCCGAGCTGGCCGCCAGTGGCGCAGCGGAAAAGCGGCAGGTGCTAGAGGATCTGTACTGGAGTGTGTTGAGCAGCACTGAGTTTTTGTTTAACCACTAAATCGTGACGGTCCTGCGCCAGGAACATGACTGCTACTCGCAACGCCCTGACCCACTGACGGCGCACACGCGTCGACCGACATTGATGAATCATCACCGGCTCGTACTCGTCGCGGCGATTATTTGCATAGCCTTCATGGGTCTGGGGTCGACGCGCGCCGACGAGCCAACAGCGGCGGCTACCACGTCGCAGGCGGCGCCGGAATTCAACGCGCAGATCGCTCCGCTGTTAAAGAAGTACTGCCAAGGGTGCCACAACGCCAACGATGCCGAACATGGCCTGGTGCTAGACAGTTATGAAAGCCTGCTAAAAGGGGGCGATGGCGGCGCCGTGCTCGTCGCCGGCAAGAGCGACGTCAGCCGCCTGGTGCTGATGCTCGACGGGCGTGCCAAGCCGGCGATGCCTCCTGAGGGGAACGAAGGGCCCACGAAGGATGAAATCGCGACCATCTCTAAATGGATTGACGCGGGCGCGAAAGGGCCCACCGGGGCAGCGCCCGATCCCACGCTGCTGATCACGCCTAAAGTGCCGCTACGTGGCAGACCGCGGCGGCCGATCAATGCCGTAACGATTTCGCCCGACGGCAAACTGGCGGCGCTGGCCGGCTATAGCGAAGTGCGACTGATAGCCACCGACAGCCGGGCCACGGTCCGCAAGCTGGCGGGCCATCGCGGCAATGTGACCGACGTCGAGTTCTCCAAAGATGGCGCGCGGCTAGTGACTGCCGCGGGCGAGCCAGGCGTCTTCGGCGAGGTCATCGTTTGGAACGTGGCCGATGGCGCACCACTGCGCAAGATCATAGGTCATCGCGATAGTTTATACGCCGCCGCACTCAGTCCCGACGGCAAACTGCTCGCGACCGGCAGCTACGACCAGCAAATTAAGCTGTGGGATGCCGAGACCGGCGCCGAGGTGCGCACCATCGCCGGCCACAACGGCGCGGTTTTCGATCTGGCGTTCAGTCCCAGCGGGCGATTGCTGGCCAGCGCCAGTGCCGATCGTTCCGTCAAGCTGTGGGAGGTCACTACCGGCGAGCGGCTCGATACGTTCGGCCAACCCCTGAAAGAAGTCTACAGCGTGGCCTTTACGCCCGACGGGCGCTTCGTCGCAGCCGGTGGAGTCGACAATCGGATCCGCGTGTGGCGGATTAGCGAGTCAGCCAAGGAAGGAACCAATCCGCTGGTCTATACGCGTTTCGCCCATGAGGGGGCGGTCGTCAAGCTGGCGTTCTCGCCCGACGGCAATTGGCTGGCGAGCGCCGCCGAAGATCGCACGCTGAAGGTGTGGGACGGCAGGACGTTTGTCGAAAAGCGCGTGCTCGAAGCGCAGCCCGATTGGGCCGGGGCGCTCGCCATCGGTCCGGACAACAAATCGCTGCTCGCTGGCCGGCTGGATGGCAGCCTGGCCTTCTACGACGTAACGACCGGCGAGCATCTGCCCGTGCCGAAGCCCGAGCTGACCGGTGTCTACGAGCGCGGTCTGCAGCGCGGCGTCTTGAACAAAGTGCGCATCACGGGCAAGAACTTGCTCGAAACAAGCGCGATCAAGTTCGATCGTGGAGAATTCACCAGCCGCATCCTGCCGGCCGATGAACCTCGCGCCGACGAGTTGTGGGCCGAAGTCACGCCGGCAGCGAACTTGCCACGCGGCCGCTACAAAATGTCCGTCGTAACGCCAGGCGGCGCGAGCGACGAGTTGCCAATCGAGCTAGACGATCTGGCGCAGCTGGCCGAAGCCGAACCCAACGCCTCGCCTGCCGCGGCCGCGCCGGTGATGCTGCCGAGCTGCGTGTGGGGCACGCTGGCCGCTATGGGGGACATCGACCACATAACGTTCGACGGTCAGGCCGGACAGACGATCGTCTGCGATCTGGCCGCCAAAAGCCTAGGCTCGAAGTTGAACGCCGTGCTGACACTGCTCGGTCCGCAAGGACAGATCGTGGCAACGAGCAACGATTTCAACGACGATGCCGATCCGCTTGTCGCTTACCGCGTGCCGGCCGACGGTCGCTATGCCGTGCGGGTCCGCGACCTGGCGATGGCCGGTTCGGACAAACATTTTTACAAGCTCACGCTGGGGGCCGTGCCATTTGTCACCACGGCCTTTCCGCTGAGCGTGGCCGTAGGGCGCGACAACCAGGTGCAACTGGTCGGCTACAACCTGCCGGCCGAGGCACGCGTGAGAATTCCATCCGACAAGCCGGGCGAAGTCCCCCTGCCGCTCGACGAAGCCAGCTACCGCAGCCGCGGTGGGCTAAAGGTGCTGGTGACCGACGCGGCCGAGATCGTCGAAGTCGAGCCCAATGATCGGCCCGAGCAAGCCACGCCGCTGAGGGTGCCAGGCGTAGCCGGCGGACGGATTGCACCCGCGATCGACGCGGCGACAGATGCCGATCTGTATCGCTTCGAGGCACGCAAGGGAGAAACGTGGACCGTCGAAGTCGAGGCCGCGCGACGCCGCTCACCGCTCGATTCCAAGGTCGAGGTGCTAGATTCCCAGGGCCGTCCCATCGAGCGGGTGCTGCTGCAAGCCGTGCGCGATTCATATGTTGAGTTCCGCCCCATCGATTCGATCCAGCCGGGCGTGCGCCCCAAAAACTGGGAAGAGATGGAACTGAACGAGTATTTGTACCTGCAGGGCGAAGTCTGCAAAACTTTTCGCATGCCGCAGGGACCCGACTCGGAATTGTTGATGTACACCTCGGCCGGCAAGCGGCGCGGCTACTTCGACACCAGTGCCCGGGCTCACCCGCTGGATGAGAACATCTACACGGTCGTGCCGCACCCACCGGGAGCGACGCTCGTATCGACGGGGCTGCCCGTGTTCCCGATCTACTACGACAACGATGACGATGGCGAACGCAAGCTGGGCCGCGATTCGCGTTTGACCTTCACGGCTCCGGCCGACGGTACGTACCTGGTACGCGTCAGCGACGTGCGCGCAATCGGCGGCGATATGTTTGCCTATCGGCTGATCGTGCGGCAGCCACGCCCCGATTTTAAAGTGCGAATCACCGGCGACGCCACGGTGCCGGCAGGCAGCGGCCAGCGAATGGTGCTCACGGCCGAGCGTATCGACGGTTTCGATGGCGACATCTCGGTTGAAGCTACCGGCCTGCCCGCGGGGTTCAGCCTGTCGACGCCCACGGTGATCCAAGCGGGGCATAACGAAGCGCGGGCCGTAGTCAGCGCCACGGCCGACGCCGCCAAACCAGCAGCCGACGCCAAGGCAAGTATCAAAGTCGTCGCCCGCGCCATGATCGACGGCGCACAAGTCGAGCGAGAAGTCTCGGCACCGTCGCTCAGCCTGGCCGAACGACCCAAGTTGATCGTGCATCTGGAGCCGGCCGAGCTAACGATCGGGCCCGGTACGACAATCACGGCGCTCTTGAAGGTCGAACGCAACGGCTTCGATGAGCTGATCAACTTTGACGTCGATAACTTGCCACACGGCGTGATCGTCGACAACATTGGGCTCAATGGAGTCCTGATCCGCGCGGGCGAAACCGAGCGGCAGATATTTCTGACGTCGGCCAAATGGGTGCCCGATACCAGCCGCCGCATCCATGCCGTGGCCAATGCCGCCGGCACGCAAGCCTCACAGCCCATCACGCTGCACGTTCGCCGCCCAGCCGCCGTAGCCGACGCCGCCGCAGGCAAAGACTAGCCGGCAGCAGCATCTTTGAGCTTAACGCTGACCAACGCGAACGAAGGCGAACCGCAGCCTGCGCGCATAACACAAAGGGACTGTGTATCGACCGGCGGGCAGCCGTTCGTCTCAGTCACAGTGGGCGGTACTAGTTCTTGCAGCGATTATCCGTTCACGGAATAGCCGCCGTCGACGGGGATGGCTGTGCCGGTGACGAATTGCGAGGCGGCGCTGGCCAGAAAGATCGTCACGCCGGCAAAGTCGGCCGGATCTCCCCAGCGGGCCGCCGGGGTGCGGGCCTCCACGCGTTCGTGCAAACCGGGCACTTGCTTGCGGCCGCCACGCGTCAGGTCGGTATCGATCCATCCAGGCAGAATCGAGTTGACCTGAATGTTGTCCTTGGCCCAGGCGATGGCCAGCGACTTGGTCAGCTGCACGATGCCCCCTTTGCTAGCCGTGTAGGCCGGGGCATAAGGGATGCCGAAGATCGAGACCATCGACCCGATGTTGATGATCTTGCCGCCGCCGGCACGGCACATCTCCGGGTAGGCGGCCTGCGAGCAGATGAACGCGCCGGTGAGATTGATCGTCATGACCGTGTTCCACTCGTCGAGAGTGTAATCCTGCGGCGGCTTGCGGATGTTGATGCCGGCATTGTTGACCAGAATGTCCATTCGGCCGAACTGTGCAACGGCGCTGCGGACCATGGCGTGGCACGAGTCCTCGCGCGCCACGTCGACTTCGACGGCCGCGGCGCGCGCTCCGGTGGCCTGCAGTTCTGCGACGGCCGCGGCGCTCTTCGCTTGATCGCGTCCGGCCACGACGATCGTCGCACCGGCCGCTGCCAATCCCTGGGCCATGCCCAGGCCGATACCGCCGTTTCCGCCGGTGACCACGGCGACCCGCCCGCTCAGGTCAAACAACTTCATTGATGCAGCTCCCCGGTGATATGTCTGCGGTTCCACGGTAATGGCGCCTTCGCGTTGCCGGATTGAGCCTGACATTGTAGCGTGCCCGATTGCCTGGGGCAGTCGGGGCGGCGTGCGCTATGGAACTCGATCAACAGCGGGTGCGGCAGTCGTCGAAGTTGGGAGGCTCGATTTGGATCGTGATGTGATCGATGCCGAACTTGTCGTGCAGTAACTTGCGAAGCTCGGCCAGTAGCTGTGGGGCTGGCTGACCGTCGCTGGTTACGACATGACCCGAGAGAGCTTCCATGCCGCTGGTTATGGTCCAGATGTGCAGATCGTGAACGTCCTCGATGCCGGGCACCGTGGCGATCGCTTCACGCACCTGGTCGAGATCGACGTGGCTGGGCGTCCCTTCCATGAGCACGCCAATAGCCTCTTTAAGCAGGCCCCACGACGAGTAGATGATCAATAGCGAAATTGCGGCCGAAGCCAGCGGATCTGCCCAATTCCAGCCATACGCCCAGATCAGCGCGGCGCCCGCGATGGCCGCCAGGCTCCCCAGCAAATCGGACAGCACGTGCAGCCACGCGCCGCGTATGTTGATGCTTGCCCCTTGGCCGGGATGCAAAAGCCACAGTCCGATGCAGTTCACCACGAGCCCGCCGACGGCTATTCCCATCATCAGTGGGCCTTGCACGGCGGACTCATCCCACAGCCGGTGATAAGCTTCGACGATCACCCACAAGGAAATGGCGGCCAGCAGCGCACCGTTGGCCAAGGCCGCCAGGATCTCGGCCCGGTAGTAGCCGTAGGAATGCTGCGCCGTGGGCGGGCGGCGGGCGATCGAGGCCGCGAACAGGCTAAGCCCGAGCGCGGCGGCGTCGGATAGCATGTGCCCGGCATCGGCCAACAGTGTAAGCGAATTCGCCAGCCATCCGCCGATCAGCTCGGCCACCATGTACAAGAGCACGAGCGCCAAAGTGGCAGACAGCCGTCCGGTCGAGGCGTCACGGTGAATGTGATGCGCATGCCCGGCATGGCTATGTCCCGCGTGATCGTGTGCGTGCTCGCGCGAATGGCGGTGTTCGGTCGTCACGATGGGCAGAACTCTGAGGGGGGCGACGGTAGTTTCTGGCAGCGCGTCGGTGCTGGAACACGCTGAAGGGTAGGACATTAAACAGCGCCTGGAAGACGGCGCGAAGTTGCCGGCGACCAACCGCGCTACGGTCGCCAGTCTCGCGCCAATCGTCACGGGAGGACAAGCCAACCGTGGCACCAGCGATGGTTGAGCCGGATTAGCGACAGCGCGTGCGCCCGGGTCATGACGAAAATTTTATCAAGATCGCTTTGCCAATGCTCGCCGCCAGATGCCATCAGACGCTCATCCTGTTTCTGCCGGGAGTTGCGATATCCTCTCGACGATTTACAGCGTTTCGCCTACAACCAGAGCCATGCCCGAACCGCTGGTCCCCAGTTCTCCGTTGCGTTGGTTTCCCGAGTTTTTGGCCGCGTCCGGTCGTCGATTACGGCCCCAATCGCGGGTGCTGGCACTGTCGCTTCTCGTGGGCGTGATTGCTGGTTTGGGCGCGGTCGGGTTCTATGCGGCCGGCCAGGCTGTGCTGCACTACACGCTGACCGATTTGGCGGGCTACCGACCCGCCGAGGCCGGGGGCGAGACGCGGCTCTTTCCTGATCGTTCGCCGGCAATTTCCAAAGATGGCTCGGCGCCACAGCAGAGCACTTTGCGCCCCTGGCTGCTGGTGCTGATTCCCGCGCTCGGCGGCCTGGCGTGCGGATGGATCGTGTACACCTGGGCACCCGAAGCCGAAGGGCACGGCACGGATGCCGCTATCAACGCCTTTCATCATCATCAGGGAGAAATCCGGCCGCGCGTGCCGATCGTTAAAATGGTGGCAAGCGCGATCACGCTCGGCACCGGAGGTTCCGGCGGACGCGAGGGGCCTATCGCGCAGATCGGCGCGGGCTTTGGCTCCTACATCGGTGGCGTACTGCGGCTACGGGCCGACGAGCGCCGCCTGCTAATGGCCGCCGGCATGGGCGCGGGCATCGGCGCAATTTTTCACGCGCCGCTGGCGGGCACGCTGTTTGCCGCCGAAGTCCTCTATAGTTCGGCCGACATCGAGTCCGATGTGCTGATGCCCGCCGCACTAGGAAGCGTAACGGCCTATTGCACCTTCGGTGCCGTGTTCGGTTGGCAATCACTATTTGTGATCCCACCGCGTGTAGCGGACATGTTGGTGTTCAATCAGCCACTGGAATTGGCCGCTTACACGCTGTTAGCCGTGGCCATGTCCGTGCTGGCGATGCTTTACACGCGCACGTTCTATGGGCTGACGTATTCCTTGCACCAATTGCCGATCAATCGCAAGCTGCGACCGATGATCGGCGCCGGCCTGTCGGGCGCGCTTGCCGTAGCGTTGTACTACGTATTCGGCCGCGACGAGCGCGTGCTTTCGGTCTTGTCGTTCGGGTATGGCATCCTGCAAGAGGCGCTCGACTATGTGCCTGGGAGCGGCCACGGCGTGCGGCTGGCGGTGATTCTGCTGGTGGTGGCGCTCGGCAAGATACTGACCACGAGCCTGACGATTGGCAGCGGCGGCTCAGCAGGCGTATTTGGCGCTTCGATGGTCATCGGCGGCTGCGCGGGGGGCGCACTGGGATTGGCGCTGCACCACTATGTGCCCCTGCTGGTGCCGCATCCGGCCAGCTTTGTGATCGTGGGGATGGCCGGCTTCTTTGCGGCCGCCGCCAAGACGCCCCTCTCGACGTTGGTGATGGTCAGCGAGATGACCGGCAACTACAACTTGCTGCTGCCGGCACTATGGGTTTGCACGCTGTCGTTCCTGCTGTCTGATCGGCAGTCGCTGTACCGCGAACAAGTCGTCGACCGGTTGGCCTCGCCGGCACATGGAGCGATTGAAAATGACGGCACCACGGAGTCACAGAGGCACTGAGACAGGCAGAATCATCTATGTTTAACCCTGCGTTCACCGTTAATCGACGCGCGCGTTCTCGCACATGTCACTCTTCTTCTCCGTGACTCCGCGCCCCCGTGGTGAATCCCCGCGCGGCAGCGGCGAAAACCACGATTCATTTCAAACTCAGTTCCTGCGCCAGCACAGCCACCGCGTGGGCCGGGGCGCATTGCGAGACCGCGGGCCCGAGTTGGACGGCCAACGATACTAGCTCGACATCCGGCTGAATTTGTTCCATCACGCGGCGGATAAGAAATTCTCCCTGTCCCGAGATGACGACCGTCTGCGGCTTAGCATTTGCCCGCGACATCACGTTTTGCACCGCGATCGCGATCCGCTCGGACTGAGCGTCGCGAATCGTGGCAGCGGCAGCCTGTGCATCGTCGTCGCTGAACATATCGCGATCGGCACAGATGGCGCGGGCCAGCCGGTCGCGGCAGGCAAAGCGTGTTCCCGGGCGACCATCGGCCGTGGCGCGCGAATGCGGATCCTCTGGCAAGTCCCCGAGCAGAACGTAGGCGTCGAGCGTCGTGGCGAACAACTCATGTGCGGTGGCGCACTGTAGTCCTCGCCAGGGCAAGCTGGCCGTCACGGCACAAACCGGGCTGCGCACCACGCCCGTATAGAGCAATTCGTTGGCAACCAATCGATCGGGATCGGTAAAGCCAAGCGTGGCGGGCAGGCGGGCCACGAGCGGAATGATGTCGCAAGTCGTGCTGCCCAGGTCAATCAAAAACCCATTGCCGTCGGGAAGAAACCTAGCGGCGAAGCGGGCCAAGGCGTGCCAATTCGATGCAGCGGTTGCCAGGGGACGAGACATTGCCACTTCCGGCTTAACGAACGAGCCGTCGGTGAGATAAATCCTCAACTCACGACCGGCAGTGGCTACAGCTAAGGCTTCGACAATCGCGGCCACCCCTTGTGCCTTGGTCTCGTAGCAGTCGGCCAACTCGCCGGTCATTGTGGCGACAAAACTGTCGGCTGCCGGAGAGGCGGCGATCAGTTCCGCGAGCGCGCCCGGCAGTCTTTCGGACGTGCGCCATAAAGCAAACTCGTGACTAACGGCAAAGCCCTGGCCGTCGGCGGCCTTCAGGTTCGCACCGCCGACATCAAGGGCGAGCGTTTTCATGGCGGGATCGTTCGCACAAAGGGAGAGGGCGTGCTAAATGCTCTTTAATGCATGACTAACGGCAGAGTTGATGGCCCAGGCTCGGATACCTTTTTCATTCATCATTTTGCCGATTGCGCGCCTCATACTTTCACGTTGCCGTCGCTAGTGAATTCTATGGGATCGTCGCTGAACGACAACGCGGCCGCCTCGCCCGCCGCGACGGCGAGCAACGCGCCGGCCAGATTGTCGTGCGTGGCGACGCGCAGCCCAATGTACGAAGTGGTAAGGCGTGGATTGATTTCGATGACGGTATCCCCACGGCCATCAGGTTCATTGCCCAGTACAAGATCGACGCCCAGATAGCCGAGCGGCTTGTTCAACGTGTTGACGGCGCGCAGTGCCAATCGCGTGGCACGCTCGGCCAACGTCGGCGCTAACGGCAAGCGTCCGCCCAGGTAGTTAAACCGGCCGTCGTCGCTCAGCAACTGTTTGCATGGTGCCAGCGGCACGCAGCCAGCCGGACCGCACAGTAGGGCCACGCTGATGGGGAGGCCGGGACAGAATTCTTCGACGCGCCACGGCGATTGCCCGCGCAAGAAGTCGCTGGGCACCTGATCAGTGGCGAACGACGCGTCGAGGCGGCGGAGGCCCAATGATCCGGCGCCGTCGCACGGTTTGAGCACCAGCGGAAGGCGCAAGCCCGCGGGAATTTCCCATTGATCGCTCAGCACGCTCCCTTGCGGTGCAGGGATACCGGAGTTGCGCAGATGTTCAGCCGTGGCGTGCTTGTCGCCCGCCAGCCCAATGATTTCCGGCGAAGAGCCGAGCAACCGGCCGCCGCATTTTACTACGCGTTGGCAGCGATCTAGCAAAATGCCGTCGCATTCCGGCGCGATCACGATTGTCCAATCGGCTTGTGCCGATTCCTGTTCGAATGCCACACGATAGTCATTCGCGTTGGTGACTTGGCGCACCTGAACGTTGGGAAGGGGCGGGCGCGGATAGCGCTGGTCGGACAAGAGGATGGCCTGCGTGTTCGCGAGCGCCGCAAAATCGGTTGCCAGGGCCGTGACCATGGCGGCCCCTTCTGAGGTGAGGGACATTAGCGAGGTTTGAGTGAGTGAGCCCTGTGTGTGCTGCCCGATGGCATGTGCATGTTCGGCGCGAGGATGCAACTCCGCGGTGCCCTGATTAGCTTGTGCTTTCGGCATGACCACGCTTGCATGGGCATGGTCCCCCGGGATTGGATCGAACGTGGGTGGTGGCGAACTGTTAAACAATCCGCCACCGGTGGTGAATTCAAATAGGAAGATGCGCATCGTCGATGGCTCAACTGCGGCGACGCATGTTACGCAATCGCATCCTCATCACCGTGCCCAATTTCGCCGCGGAGAGAGAGGGTCCCCGCACCGCCCGTCCCTCGGCAGCAAGTGCTCTTGTTAGAAGATCCCCAATTGATCGCGGGCGTCTTCGGTCATGCGATCGGGGGTCCAGGGTGGGACCATCACGAGCTTGATCTCGACTTCGCTGACCCCTTCCAGTCGCCCCAGCACGTCCTTCGATTGCTGGATCAATTGCGGGCCAGCCGGGCAGGCCGGGCTGGTCATTGTCATTTCGACCGAGACTTTTTGCTTGCTCTCTTCCAGGTCAGCCACGTTGACTACGTAGATCAGACCCAGATCGACGATGTTGACGAACAATTCGGGATCGATGACCTGCTTCAGCGCCTCGCGGGCTGTTTCTTCGGTGACCGACATGGGAAATCCTCCTGTCGACGCGATGGAATTCTTGATCGTAACACCGCCCGGTAAACCAGGCGAATTAGAGATTGTTTGTAGTGGCCCCGTAACCAGACCTTCGCAGACGAGCGGCAACTGGCTGCTGAATGATAGTCACTCGTCGCTCAATCGTACCAGAATCTCGCCCGCTTCGACCTTTACTTCGTGGGCGGCCGTCGCCTGGGTGGCTGGCATGGTGAGGGCGCGGCCGTCGCGAATGTCGAACTTGGCGCCGTGGCGAGGGCAGGCGATGCAAAAGCCGTCTAGCTGACCTTCGCCCAGTGGGCCGCCGTCGTGCGTGCAGACGTCGTCCAGAGCATAAAACTTGCCATCGACGTGGAAGATAACCACCAGCCGGTCGTCGACCTCGACAATCTGCTTGCCGGGATCGGGGATGTCAGCGGCTTTGGCAACGCGAACGAATTCGGACATGCAATTAGGCGGCAGAGAAGGAACGGGGCAGCGAATGATCAATGTGAACTGATGAATGATGAATTGAAGTTGGGCGCGGGCAGCAGGTCCGTTCAACATTCATCATTTAGCATTCATCGTTTCTTCAGTCGTACTCTCGGATACGGCGACCGATGGCTTCGCCCAACGCGTCGCGGACGCTTTCGATCGTGATGCGGTCGAAAACCTGCTGAAAGAAGCCGGCGACGATCATGCGGATGGCTTCCTTGCGCGTCAGGCCGCGGCAGCGGGCATAAAAGATCTGCTCGTCGTCGACGCGACCGGCCGTCGAGCCATGCGTGCAGCGCACGTCGTCGGCCTCGATCTCGAGGCCGGGAATCGAATCGGCCCGGGCATGCTCCGAGAGCATTAAATTGTCGTTGCGCTGATAGCCGTCGGTCTTCTGGGCCCCCTTATCGACCTTGATCATGCCGCGCCACACCACGCGCGAGCGATCTTGCAGAGCCCCCTTGTACAACAGGTCGCTGCGGCAATGCTCGGCCTGATGATGCTGCAACGTGTTGTAGGTGAGCTGCTGTTTCCCCTCGGTAAACATGACACCGTTGACCTGCGCTTCGGCGCCGGTGCCGACGAGGGCCACATGCTGGTTGACTTGCGCTAGCCGGCTGCCAAGTGCGCCGATGGTCCACTGCAAACGGGCGTCGCGATCGACCAGTGCCTTTTGATGGGCAAAGTGCCACACGCCGGTGCCCCAGTTTTGCAGATTCACATAACGCAGCCGGGCGCCGGGGCCGACGAAGATCTCGTTTGCGCCGCAGTGCAGACCGGGGTTGTTGTCCAAGCCAGCGGTCTCGGCCAAAAGCGTAGCTTCCGCTCCCTCTTCGAGGATCACGAGCGTCTTGCCGAAATCGACGCCTCCTGCCGAGATTCCGTTAAGCACGTGTAGCGGTCGCTCGACCGTCACTCCGCGCGGCACATACAGCACCGATCCGCCCGACCAGCAGGCGGCATGCAACGCCGCAAAGCGATCAACCGCGGGACTGATGATCTCGCGGTCGAAATAGGGACGCAGAATGTCGGCGCGTTCGCTTAGCAGCCGGTCGAGACTGCCGAAGATCACGCCCCGTGCGGCCAAGGCAGGATCAAGCGCGCTCGCGACCGGGCGGCTATTCAGTGAGACTTCATGGCCGGCCAGGTCGACACCATGGCTCAGCAGTGCCGATGGTGGGAAGGCACCGGCGGGCAAGTCGTTTGGCAATCCGAAACGATCCAGGTGAAACATGCGCAAGTCGGTGCGCATCCATTCTTCTTGATTGCGCGCCGGCAAATCCAGCCGCTCGAACGATTCCCACGCCCGGCGACGGGCGTCAGCCAGCCAGGCCGGCTCGCCGCGCGCAGCCAGGAAAGCCTCGAATGAGTCTTGCGTAAACCCGGTATGTGCGATGGTCGATGTCATGCAATCAGAATACGGACGTTGAATTCCTCTTAAATACAAAGACCGCCCGGTCGACCAACGATGAGACAGAACCGATGGCGGGTTGAGTGGTCGACAAATCGCTTCCGGATCCCCCCGCATCCTACCCGCTCCCGCGAGGAGAGACGGTTCTAAACGGTGGCAGGGCATTAACCCTGGCATGGGGTTGAACAGCGGCGCGGCGGCTACCCGACCGTTCCCTCCATCTGCAGTTCGATGAGACGGTTCATTTCGACGGCGTATTCCATCGGCAGCTCGCGCACCAGCGGCTCGATGAAGCCGCTGACGATCATCGTGCTGGCCTCGGCTTCGGACAGGCCGCGACTGGTGAGATAGAACAATTGCTCTTCGCCAATCTTCGAGACACTGGCCTCGTGGCCGATCGAAACATCCTGCTCGTCGACTTCGATATAAGGATAGGTATCGCTGCGACTCTTCGAATCGAGGATCAATGCGTCGCAGACGACGTTCGACTTCGCCTTGCGAGCGCCGGACTCGATCTTGACCAGTCCGCGATAGCTGGCGCGGCCGCCATTTTTTGAGATGCTCTTGGAGATGATGCGGCTTGACGTGTTCGGCGCACAATGCACGACCTTGGCGCCAGCATCCTGATGCTGGCCGGCCGAGGAAAAGGCGATCGACAGAATCTCGCCGCGGGCACCCGGCTCGAGCATGTACACGGCCGGATACTTCATCGTCAAACGGCTACCGAGATTGCCGTCGATCCACTCCATCAACGCATCTTCGTAGGCGACGGCGCGCTTGGTGACCAGGTTATAGATGTTATTGGCCCAGTTCTGAATTGTGGTGTAGCGGCAACGGGCGTGCTTCTTGACGACGATCTCGACCACGGCCGAATGGAGGCTCTCGGTCGTGTACATCGGCGCCGTGCAACCTTCGACGTAATGGATCTGGGCCCCCTCGTCGACGATGATCAGCGTCCGCTCGAACTGGCCCATGCTTTCGGCATTGATGCGGAAGTAGGCCTGCAGCGGGAACTCGATCTTCACGCCCTTGGGAACGTAGATGAACGAGCCGCCGGACCAGACCGCCGAATTAAGAGCGGCGAACTTGTTGTCGGTTGGCGGAATGATGGTGCTGAAGTATTGCCGTACTAAGTCGGGGTATTCGCGAATCGCCGAATCGGTATCGGTAAAGATCACGCCCTGGCGGCTGAGGTCCTCGCGCAGCGAGCCATAGACCACTTCGCTTTCGTATTGGGCCTTCACGCCGGCCAGGAATTTCTTCTCGGCCTCGGGGATGCCCAGCTTGTCGAAGGTGCGCTTGATGTCTTCAGGGACCTCGTCCCAACTACGCCCCTGCTGATCCGAGGGTTTGATGTAGTAGAAGATATCCTGGAAATCGATGTCGATACTGCCGCCCCAACGCGGCATCGGCTTCGAGTTGAAAATCTCCAGACTCTTCAGCCGGAAATCTCGCATCCACTGGGGCTCGTTCTTCATGTCCGAGATCTGATGCACGATCTCGGCATCGAGTCCCTTGCGGCTCTTGAAGACGTACTTCTCGGCGTTACGGAAGTCGTATTTGTTGATCTCGCCGAGACCGACGCCGTGCGTGTCAGCTTTGAGGTCGGTGGCCATGATCTTGTTTATCCTGACGTAAAGGAACGTTTTCTGCTCATCACCCCCTCCCTGTAAGGGAGGGGGCAGCGGAGGGTTGCGTGCCGCAGCACACATCCCCCTCACCCAATCCGCCTGCGGCGGACCACCCTCTGCCGCAAGGGAAGAGGAGTTTTTTACATCTATTTGCGTCTTTGTATTTTTGTATTTTGTCGGTCGCGTTTGCCGGTCATGTCTGCCGATTGCGGCAACGGCGCGGAGCTAGGCAACGGGCTCGGCTTGCTTGGCTTGCTTGGCTTGTTGCATGGCTGCTTCGTCGGCGGCGGCATCAGGGTATTGCGAGCGGATGCGATCGTAGCCCGAGCCGTGCAGCTCCTCGGCTAGTTCGGCGCCGCCTGTTTCGACGATGCGCCCTCCCAACATCACATGCGTGAAGTCGGGGCGATTGTGCTCTAAAAGCTTGTCATGGTGCGTGATGATCAGGATGCCCATGTCGGCACCACCAATCTCGGCAATGCTTTGGCTGGCCAATCGCACCGCGTCGACGTCCAAACCGCTATCGGTCTCGTCGAGGATGGCGAACTTGGGTCGCAGCATGGCCATTTGCAGGATCTCTGCCCGCTTCATCTCGCCACCGGAGAAACCATCGTTGACGTAGCGGCGGGCGAACTCGGGGTCCATCCGCAGTTGTTCCATTTTGGCTTTCAGCTCCTTGCGGAAATCGCGCATCGGCAGCAGCTCTTCGCCCTCCTTGCGATCCGGCCGGCGGACGTTGGTCGCCGCATGACGCAGGAAGTCGGCCATCTTCACGCCAGGAATCGACATTGGCCGCTGAAAGGCCAGAAAGATCCCATGGCGAGCGCGCTGGTTCGGTTCCAGGTCGAGCACGTCGAACTTATTACCCGACTCGTCAGTCAACTCGATCGATCCTTGCGTCACCTCGTATCCGGGATGACCCATGATTGCGTAGCCGAGTGTACTCTTGCCCGAGCCGTTGGGGCCCATCAAGGCATGGGTCTCGCCACGGCGAATCGACAGGTTGACGCCGCGCAAAATCTGTCGCTCGCCGACAGAGACGTGCAGGTCGCGAATCGTGAGCATTTCGGGATGTGGCATAGTAGCAGGTGTCGGTAAACAGTAGTCAGTTATCTGTTGTCAGTTGCCGGTGATTAGCCGGTAATTTTTTGGTGGTCGAAAACGGGGACCTTTTCTTCCACGTCGACATAACCCGAGTGATGCGGCAGCGGCAGCTCGTCGTCGATCTTCATGCTGTGGCCCCCTTCGCTTCGATTGGCGATGCGGTGACCTTTGATCTTGTCCTGAATGCGCATCAATCCTTCCAACAGTGCTTCCGGACGCGGCGGGCAGCCGGGCACGTAGACATCGACGGGCACGACCAGATCGACCCCCTTGACGACGTGGTAGCCGTACTTGAAGTACGGTCCGCCGCCAACGGTGCAGGCGCCCATGGCAATGACAAACTTGGGGTCGGGCATCAGGTTGTAGAGCCGACGGACGCGGCTGGCCATTTTGTACGTCACGGTGCCGGCCACGATCATCAGGTCTGCCTGCCGGGGCGTGGCGCGGAAGGCGCCGGCGCCAAAGCGGTCCATGTCGAAGCGGCTTGCTCCGGCGGCCATCATCTCGATGGCACAGCAGGCCAAGCCGAACGTCATCGGCCAAATGCTCGACTGGCGAGCCCAGTTAATGGCCTGCTCGACGGTGGTGATGGCGAAGTTCTCTTCGAATCGCCCTTCGATCCAAGGATCGGTCTTAGCTGGTGTGTGCATGGTTTCTCGCGGCCTTTGGCCCTCTTGCCCCGCCTCACTGAGAAGTCAGGGGGTTGTCGTCCTGCGTCTTCCCAAGGGGGCAGGGTGATTATCAAAGCCCCCCACTATACCCGAGCTTTAGTTGGTCTGAAACTGGCAGCAATCGTGCCCGTCGAGCCGGCATTGCGTGAGCCGGACCGGCTGTTCGAGCAGCTTGGCAAATAGCATTTTCTCGACGGCACATATGCCCCGGTCCTTAGCGGCAAGCTCGGGATAGGGGCATTCGTTCACGGTCAAAAGGGGTAGTTGAGACCTAGCGACCGATGTCTCGACCGCTGGGCCAGGCGATTCGTCATCCGAGCGGTCGTCCGAAAAATCGAGCGGTACGCGTCGCTCGCCGAAAAGCTCTTTGAGCGATTCCAGGCGGGCGGCCAATGTCGCCCCCGTCACACGATCGCGATACATCGCGGCCATAGCCGAGGCGATCCGTTCCAGCAGGCCGCGGCGGACTTCCTGATCTTTCACGGCCCGGATCTCGTCCCACAGCACGACGGCCAAATCGGTAAAGTTGTTACCGGACTGGCGGCGGGCCTTTTCGGTAAGGGAATAGCGGTGGCTAGGGCGCCCCCGCCCTGCCCTGGCCTCGGTGTCGCCGTCGAGTACTGCCGCCACGCGGCGTTCGATCAACTGCTGATCCATAAGCCGCGTCAGTCGTTGACGTACGGCCGTGGCGGTAACTCCCATTGCCTCGGCAACTTCGGAGACGCTCATCCCACCCCGACGGCGCAACAGGTCGAGCAACTGAGCGTCGGAAGTCGCGGGCGCGGTGGATTCCGTCGGAGCGCTTAAGACCGGAATCGTATCGGCGGGGTTTTGCATGTTCGAGACCTTAGGGCAGCGGTCGGCCGCCCGGCATCGCCTAAGTGGCTATCTCTATGAGCCATAATACCGGTTTGAGGATTTTTGGCAACTCGGTATGTCTAAATTAAGCCAGCAATGTAACTTCGGCCATAAATCCTTGACTTAACACTAGTTCAGGCGTTACAAACGCGCCTGTTCTGGATGATGACCAATGAGGGAAGGACGAATGTCCGTTGCAATGACGGAGGGGTCATTAAGGACCCAAACGCCGGATAGCGGAGACCTGCATTGTGAGCCGCGCATTACCGGAGTTGACCGCAGCAATCCCCTCCGTTTAGGTACTCCGTCCTGCGACAAGCCAGTCCTCCGTACCCCCACCCCACTTCTCTATCCTGGAGCCTGCCGTGCCCTGGCTGCCGAAGAAATGCGTGATTGTGCCCGTCGATTTTTCGGACGAGTCGTTTGGGGCGCTGGACACTGCCTTGGAAATGGTCGATGCCCCGACGGCCGTGCAGGTTTTGTATGTGCTGCCGGTATTGGACCCGGCCGAACCGGGCGTGATCTGGACCACGATCGACAATTCGATGCGCGAAAAACACGCCCTGGATGCACTGCGCGAGAAGCTGGCCGACGCGAAGTACCAGGGACTGCACTTGAACGTGCTCTTCGGCGACCCCGGCAGCGAGATCGCAGCCTTTGCCCAAAATGAAAAGGCGGACCTGATCGTTCTGCCATCGCATGGACGCACCGGCTTGCGGCGTTTTTTGATCGGCTCGGTTTCTGAGAAGGTCGTGCGGCACGCCCATTGCCCCGTGTTGGTGTTGCGGTGGTAGGCGCGGGCCACAAAGTCGGCAGGGATGCGCTGGCGTATCAAGTATCAAGGGGTTCTGATGGCTAGCAAATGCGGCGCAATCGCCCTGGTATGCGTCTTGTCAGGCACCGCAGTGGCCAGCGACGAGGACGACGTAGCGCCGATTCCGCGGACGATCAGAGTCGAACTCGTCGACAGTGCGGACAAGCCGGTTGCTGGGGCCGACATTGGCATTGCGGCAGGCGTGGGAGTGGTGTTTCGCGAGGCCGCTGCCAAAGACGGGACCGAATGGAAGTACTTCCGGCGCGCGCGATCAAACGCCGCGGGGGTCGCCGAGCTAGTCGACGATGATGAACGCCTGGAGCTTGCCTGTATTGTGGCTCGCCACGAGACGCGCAAAATCGTGGCGATCGCTAGCTTCGATCCGACGCTGCGCGAAACGTCGCTCAAACTTGTGCTGCAACCGGAACACGAAGTGGCATGTCGCGCCAACTGTCCGGAACTGGCCGCACACGGCCGCGACATCAGCGGAGTGGTCGTGCGTGTGCGGTTGGACGGTAAGAACGCGCTCGATTGCGGCTTTGAAACTAGGGATTTCTCTCTGCGTCTCCCTCCTGGCGAGTACGAAATCCAAGCGCGGGCCGATACAACGCATCAGGTCATAAAGACGATTCACGTCAGCGACGACGATGCGCCACGCGCCGTCTCGACGTTTGCGCTGCCCGCGACCAAGTTGGCCCTGCTGGAAGGTGACGATGCTCCGGGGCTGACGGGTATCGTGGCCTGGAAGAACGGCGATCCCGGCACGCTGGCTGCACTGCGCGGCAAGGTCGTAATACTCGACTTCTGGGGCTATTGGTGCAACCCGTGCGTGGGCCGGATGCCAGGGCTATTCGAGTTATATGACAAGTATCGTGATCAGGGATTGATGATCATCGGCGTTCACGTTGACCTGGGAGAGAACGAACAGGAGCCAGTGGACACTGCCGCGAGGCTCGATGCACGATTGGTCGAGACGCGCAAAGAATTATGGAAGGGACGTGACCTGCCCTTTCCAGTCGCGCTTGTGAAAGGGAAGCGAACGCTCATTCGCGACGGGGTCGAGCACAAAGCCCACAACTCAGCAGTCAGCGACTACGACATCGTCCTCTATCCCACACAGGTGCTGATCGATCGGCATGGCAAGGTCGTCGGAGGCTTCGAGCCGGACGAGGAGGGGACCAAGTTGCTGGAAAAACTGCTGTCTGAGAAATGATCGGCGAGACTGCTCGGATGGTGGCCGAAGGCCACCTTACCGTCACGTCCACATTAACTTGATGTGCGAGCTTTAGCGCGCTGGGTGGCATGTCTTCGGCGGCGCAGCCGTCGTAGCATGTCGTAATCGCCGAAAACGTGGAACATGCCTACCCACTAGCGTGGGAAGGGCATGCCACCCCGCACATTTTTGACTTGGACACCACCCTACTTTGGCGTACTCGTCAATTTCGCGGCCAGATCGCCGCAGCGCGAAGTACGTGCTCGTTGGCTAGCAATTTCGCCGGGCGGCTACGATGATATTCCCATGCGCATCGCCATTGGCCAGCTGTGGCAAGAGACGAACACCTTTAATCCGCTGCCGACAACGCGGCAGGATTTCGAGGATTTTGGCGTTGTTCGTGGGCCAGAGATTATCGAGCGGTTCCACGACACGAACGAACTGGGCGGGTTTATCCAATCGCTTGGCCGCTGGCCCGAGCGGCCCGAGATCGTGGGGTTGGTGCGGTTGCCGGCCTGGCCCAGCGGGCGCGCGACACCTGAGACGTTTCGCTGGCTGCGCGAGGAACTTGTCGCATCGCTCACTGCGGCACTGCCTGTCGACGGTGTGCTGCTGGCGCTACACGGCGCGATGGTGGCCATCGAAGCGCCTGACGTCGAAGGCGAAATCCTGGCAGCGCTACGCGACGTGCTGGGCTCGGACATTCCGCTAGTGGCGACTTTGGATTTGCACACAAACATCACCGCGCGCATGGTTCACGCGGCCGACGCGCTGGTGATGTTTCACACGGCGCCTCATATCGATGTTTTCGAGACGGGCCAGCGCGGCGCGGCCCTGTTACGCAAGATCCTGGTCGAAGGCGCTCGTCCAGTGACCGCGTTCCAAAAGATTCCGGCCGTGGTGCCAGCCGAGCGCGCCAATACTGAAGATCCGCAGAGCATCAGTCACCAGTTCAAGCAACAACTTGTGGCGCTCGAGGCTGCGCCCGGAATATTGGCTGCGGGCCTGGCAACCGTGCAGCCCTGGCTCGACATTCCCGAGTTGGGAACGGCCGTGGTCGTCGTCGCTGATAACGATCATGCGCGCGCCAGCGCCGCATGCGCGGGCCTGGCCGACGCATTCTGGCAGCGGCGTCGCGAATACCTGCCGTCGCTCGTTCCTGTGAACGAAGCGGTGCGACGCGCTCATGAGAATCACGCTGGTCTGACCGTGCTGTCGGATTCGTCCGACGCCACGACCAGCGGCGCACCGGGCGATAGCACCTGGCTGTTGGCCGAGCTATTGAAATACAACTGGCAGCGACTGGCGCTCGTAACGCTCGTCGCGCCCGAGGTTGTCACGGCCGCCGAGCGTTTGGACGCTGGCGGCGAGTTTCATGGGCCCGTAGGCGGCCTGCGCGACACGCTTAATTCGCAGCCGGTCACGATCAAGGCCCGCATTATTACCCTGTTCGAGGCGCGCTTTGTGCTGTCCGGGCACTTAGCCCGAAACTTGCCGATCGACATGGGGCGCTCGTGCGTACTCGAGTGTGGAAATGTCGCGATTGTGGTAACGAGTCGTAGCGGGCCCCACTTCGCCCCGCAATTGTTCCAGGCGGCCGGGCTCGACCCGTTCGCCGCCCAGGTATTGGTGGCGAAAAGCCCCTGTGGGTTTCGCGCGGCGTATGCGGAGCGTGCCCAGGAGATTATGGTTGTGGCGGCGCCCGGCTGCGCGCCGGCTGATTTCTGGCGATACGAATATCAAAATATCGATCGGCCGTTGTGGCCATGGGATGAGATCGAACATTGGCAGGCCGCGCCGCTGGTGATCGGCGGATAAAGGCTCCCCCGTGCCTGCACGATTCTCGGTTCACTGTGGGCGCTCCGATTGGGGTGCCGGGTGCCATGCCCACTCGGAAGCGCGGGCATGATTTTTCCACCAAGTCCATTCCGCATTCGCACGCGTGCGAGTGAACAAGGCACCCAATGCCTGGCACAGCAAACGTGGCGACCAAAGCGTGACAGCCCTAGCTTGCCATTCCAAGGGTCGAGATGAACGGCCCTACTAGGCCCGACATAGGTCTTGGAGTATCCTGCCGGTTAGTGACTTGCGCCATCCTTTTCCACTTCACGGAGGCTTACAAATGGACCGCGTTTTTTCGGCAATCTTCTTATCGATGGGCGTGTGCCTGGCACTGCAAGTGGCGGGCTGCTCCAAAACGTCGGCGCCTCCCAAGGTAGCCGCGCCGCCGCAAGCCACCACAGCCGCGCCAGCAGATGACGAAGCGGCCGAGATCGCAGCGTCGATGGCGCTATTGCCCGAGGCCGAGCGGGCCGTGGCCGAAGCACAGAAGAACTGCCCCGTCGGCGACGCCGCGTTAGGTTCGATGGGCATGCCCTTCAAGGTAAGCGTTAAGGGCCGGGACGTGTACCTGTGCTGCGAAGGGTGCAAGTCATCGATCGAGCAAGACCCGGACAAGTATCTCGCCAAGCTCGACGCTAAGGCTAAGTAACTCGCGCCAGCGGCGCGATGAAGATTAAGAAGTCAGATCACGAATGACACGAATGGCAAAATGACAAACCGTTTTGCCTTTATTCGTGTCATTCGTGGTTGAAATATCTTCGTTTCTGCAAAAGTCCGTCCAGCACTAGACTTCAAAGCCGATGGCTCAACCGCCGTCGCCTGTGTCCGCTGATGCCTCGTCTTTGCTGGCCGGTTCTTGCATGCTGGGCTTGCCGCCGGTAACGTCGTCGCTGATGGGGAGCGTCGAGAAGAAGCCGAGCATCATTTCTTCCCAAGTCTGGTCGCCCCATCGCACCGTATCGCGCGGATTCGGGTTGGCCAGATTACCCTCGGAGTTATCGAAGTGCGCAATGCATTCCAAACGGGTGCCCTTGGGCATCAGCTTTGGCTCGGCCAGTACATAACGTAACTGCCAGTTGAAATCGTAACGCGGCACGTCAAGCAGTATTTCCTGGCTGCCGTCTGGGTAGTGAGCCACATAGCGGAACGATTTACCGCGCAGGTGCATGTGCGGAAACAGCGTGGCTAGGAGCGCATCCTTGCCGAATTTGTGCTGCGATATGACTTCATGATTGTCCTCGCCCGGCGGAATCGTAAACCAGCGATTGCCGGCCGCTCCGCCGCGGGTCTGGCGCTTGACGGTGGCCGGATCGGCGTAGCGCAAGCCGATATAACTACGATCTTGCTGCGCCGTGCCGTTAGGCGTGTAGTGCATCTGAAAGACGATCTTCGAGCCAGCGGGCAAGAATGCCGCTACGCCGGGCGGATAAATGCGCGCCCGATCCCCCGGCGCGTAGCCGACCAATCCTCCGCCTCCGCGGACATCGCCACCGCGGCCACGGCCTCGCGCCGGCGCCTGCACAAAGGCGATGATGTGATGTACCACGGCGCGGTTGCCTGGCCGGGCCTCGACCGCCTGCACCCATTTGTCCTCGGTCAGGTGTGGGTCCACCGCGAAATACTGGTACGAGACGGTTCCCTCGGCCGGCACGTCAAATGGCTCGTCGCGCATGTACACAATCTGGTCGGGCTCGCCCATCTGCCAACCGGTGGCAAACTCGCGGGGCGGTGGCAAATCCTTGTCGTCCCCCTGCGGGCAACCGTTCTTCACCCAATCGTGAAAGAGCTTCTTTTCATCGTCGCTCAGGCGGGCGTCGTTAACAAAATGGCCGTGCTCGGGATTGGCGAACCAAGGAGGCATCCGCCCCTCGTCGATGACTTCGAGCATCGTATCGGCCCAGCCCTTCACCTCGTCGTAGTCCAACAGCGCGAACGGCGCGACCTCGCCGGGCCGGTGACACTCGACGCACCGGTTTTGCAACAGCCGCGAGATCTGGTTGGCATAGGTGACGTCGCCGTGCGGTTCGACCTTGGCGACGCGTCCGATCATGCAGCCCTGGGCCGTGCTGACGCTCTGACTGAGCGCCTTGCCGGATAGCAGTTCGTCTATCGCGACGGCCAGGTCACGGCTTTTGACCCTTGGCTTGGCGTAACCAGAACCTGTACCTAACCCAAATTGATCGTCGATGCGGCCGCGGTAGCGGATCACGTGATTCTTATCGAGCAGAAACACCTCGGGCGTGCGCATTGCGGCGAATTGATCTGCCACAGTGTTGCCCGGGTCTTTCAGCAGCGGAAACGTGATCTCTCCCACTCGCGCGAAAGCGGCCATTTCGGTGGGTGTGTCTTGCTGGTTCGCGTTGATGCCAACGAAGGCCACGCCGCGATCGGCGAATTCTTTTTGCAGCTCTTCGAGCCGCGGTGCGTATTGCTTGCACAATGGGCATTCGTTGCCGAGAAACGCAACGACGACCGCCTTTCCTGCGAAGTCGTCGAGCGAGTATTTCTTGCCACGGAAATCGGCCAGCGTAAAGTATTTGATCTGGCGACCGATGGCATCTGCCGCGTGATCTGCCGACGAACTGCGCCGCTCGGCATCAGCGCCCCGGGCCCAGGTCCCGCCGAGCAGGGGGAAGCAAAAGGCCACGATCGCAAGCAAATAGGCGGATTTCCGCATGGGATTATCGCAAAGAGAGGGAAGAAGTAGCCCAGACGCCCGCGGCAAGCTCCGCTTAGTTTAACCCCGCCTGGCCGCACAGGGTATCGCCCGATAAATCAGCCCCGCTAGTTGCCTTACGGCTGCTACTACCGCCCGGTCCGGGCAATTACGATACACGCACCCGCTCTCCTTCCTTCCATCCGGCCGGTCAGGTGGCTTATGTGGATTCTGTCGATGCCGCAACGATCAAGCCCGAGCCAATCGCAGTTGCGGCGAAGTCGCCCCAAACATTCGATCGTGCGGTCCCTGCTGTCGGTGCGACATTTCGGCCTGCCCTTGCTGCTCGTCGGACTGCCACCGGCCGTGGCCGTGTCGCGCGAACCAGACAACGACGTCGTGGCCACGACGGGCGTGATGGTTTCCATGCGCGACGGCGTGCGATTGGCCACCGATGTCTACCGTCCGGCTCGGTCCGGAGAGCCGCTAGGCGAAAAATATCCCACGATCCTCACCCGCACCCCGTACGGCAAGAACTGCTCCGACGCGTTGGGCAAGTATTACGCCGCACGCGGCTACACGGTGGTGGTGCAAGACACGCGTGGCCGCTACGACTCGGAGGGGGTCTGGCACATGCTCACCGACGATGGGCGCGACGGCGTCGATACGGCCAATTGGATCGTCGCCCAGCCCTGGTCCGACGGACAGATTGGCATGTTCGGCACGTCGTACGTGGGCGGCACACAGCACGCCCTGGCCATGGAGAACTCTCCGCACCTGAAGACCGTGATCCCGGTCGATGCCATGTCGAACTTGGGATACGCCAGCATGCGCAACGGCGGAGCGTTCGAGTTGCGATTCTGGAATTGGATCTTTTCGATCGGTGGGCCCAGCGGCAGCAGGCAAGCGCGCGATCCGGCCACAGCCCAAGTGCTGAAGCAGATGATGGAACATCGCCGCGACTACTTGTTGAACCTGCCGCTACGCCGCGGCACGACGCCGCTGAAGTTGATTCCCGAGTACGAAGAGTGGCTCGTCGAGGCGATACGGCACGGCGCCAATGATGAGTTCTGGGAACAGAACAACATCACAGACCATGCCGAAAAATACCGTGACTTGCCCATTTACCTGGTCGGCGGCTGGTACGACTCTTGGGGCGGCAATACCACCGCGAACTTCCAAACGCTGTCGAAACGCATCAAGGGGCCTGTCTATTTGATCATGGGGCCCTGGACGCACGGCGGGCAGGGATCGAGCGCGCACGGCCAGGCAAGTTTCGGCGCGGATGCTGCGATCGCTGATCCATTGGCCTGGAGGCTCGAGTGGTACGATCATTGGCTCAAGGGGCGCGAAAACTCGGTCGGCCACGCAGCGCCGTTTGCCACACCGGTGCGGGTCTTCGTGATGGGCACAGGCGATGGCCGCAAGCTGGCCGACGGACGCGTGAATCATGGCGGCCGCTGGCGCGACGAGCAGGAGTGGCCACTCGCGCGCTCGCAATCGACAAATTATTACCTGCAGGCCGACGGCATTCTGGCACAGCAGCGGCCGGCAGTGACTCGTTCGTCGACCAGCTTCGAGTTCGACCCACGTCATCCGGTGCCCACGATCGGTGGGAACATTTCCTCTGGCGATGGAATACTACTGGCCGGCGCCTGGGACCAGCGCGGGGGCGACCACGTTTGGAACGCACCGCAGCCGATTCCGCTGTCGGCCCGCAACGACGTAGTGGTCTTTCAAACGGCGCCGCTCGAGGCCGACATGGAAGTCACGGGCGAGCTAGCAGTAAAGCTGTGGGTCTCGTCCTCGACAGTCGATACCGATTTCACGGCCAAGCTGATCGACGTCTATCCGCCGTCGGCAGATTTTCCGGCAGGCATCGACTTGCTGATGGGTGACGGGATCATGCGCACTCGCTTTCGCAATTCACTGCGCAGCGAAGAACTGATGGAGCCGGGAGCCATCTACCCGATCACGGTGCGGCTGTATCCCACATCGAATGTGTTTCGCCGTGGGCACCGCATCAGGGTCGACGTTTCGAGCAGCAATTTTCCGCGATTCGACGTCAACCCGAACACGGGCGAGCCGCTGGGAGACCAGCGGCGACAAGTGACAGCCACCAATACGATCCACCACGACGCGGATCATCCCTCGCACATCGTGCTGCCGGTTGTGACGGACTAGAAACCGCCGATTGGCGCAATGTCTGAGTGCTAAGATTGGTAGGATGAACGCCTTGATTCCGGACAGGCGAGCTTCGTCCCCACTAGGGGTCCAAACGGCGGCCGTTCGGTGAAGGGCGTTTGTTTCGTGGCTGTCGATTTTCATGAAAAGGCGCCAGGAGGAACTGTCGTGGCAGGCTCCGCTGACAACCCGCCGAAGAAAGATCGTCCTCCGTTGCCGCTGGGGGACGAATGGGATGAAGAGCCACTGCTGGATGAGGATCACGCGTGGGCGCCCGGCGATCCGGTTGTCTCTCGCGCGCCGCACGTGGGCCGCAACGATCCGTGTCTCTGTGGTAGCGGCAAGAAGTTCAAGAAGTGCTGCGGCCGACCGAAAGGAGCCCGATAACGTGTCCGCGGGTTGTTGACGGGGCACGTCGGCACCTTGTACGTGCCCGCGGCGCAGAGAGGCGGACTCGCCTCGCGCGCGAGGCATGCCCACGCCGGCGTGGGCATGGCACCCGATAGATCGGTATCGGAAAGTTCAGACCTGGCTCGAAGATTGCTCTGCTAGACTTATCCATATACTTACTGTGTTTATTGATACTGCGTGCGGCTGACTCACCATTGCAAGCGACGACAAAGACATGAAATTTCAGACGGTCAGATACCGCGACATTCTGGCTCTGCTCTCGCTCGCTCTCGTTATCGGGTGCGGGGGTTCGTCGGCGGACCTGCATGGCAATCTTTTGCCGCCGGGCACTCCACTGCCGCCACTCGCGGCCGAGGGTTGGCTGAACGGCCCTGGGCCAACCGTGGAGGAACTGCGCGGCCAGGTAGTGGTGATCGATGTCTGGGCCTTTTGGTGCCCGCCGTGTCGGGCCGCCATGCCCGAGATGGTCGCCGCCTACGAGAAATATCACGACCGGGGCGTGACATTTCTGGGGCTGACTTCGGAGGGGACCGATACGTTGAGTGAGACCAGGGGCGTGGTCGACAGCGCGACGCTGTCCTGGCCCAACGGCTATGGGGCCGGCGCGACAATTCAATCGCTGGGGGTGCAAGCCATACCCAGCGTATTTGTCATCGGGCGCGATGGCCGCGTCGTCTGGAATATCGACCGGCCGGGCAGCATGCAGGACGCCATTGAGTCGGCTTTGGACAAGAGCTAGGCGCAATGAGGGTCCAGCCGCCGGTATTGGGTTCGCGCTGATTTTTCGGTGCTCTGTCCACGACATGCGCGGGCATACAACGCTACGAAGCTGCCAGGAGATGCTCACGCTGCGCGTGAAAATGGCACCCGATACGGCACTAGATATGGCTGCC
This sequence comes from Pirellulales bacterium, assembly GCA_036490175.1. Classification (NCBI taxonomy): domain Bacteria; kingdom Pseudomonadati; phylum Planctomycetota; class Planctomycetia; order Pirellulales; species Pirellulales bacterium. Next base: position 47,142 of record DASXEJ010000283.1, read on the forward strand.
GGCACCGGCAAAAGCGTGGCACCTGGCAAAAGCCGGGTATAATGCAGGCCTTGCTTGCAGCCCTGCCGACCGCACATGCACTGGCTCGCCTTGCCGATGGCACGACCCGAATCCACAGTCGAGCGAATGCGTATCTCGGTAGTGGCGTTGTTCCTGCCATGTGCGCTATTCGTCGGCCTGTTTTACGGCCAGGTCGGCATCGTCGCGGCCGAAGATGTCTCGTTTCGCCGCGACGTGATGGCGGTTCTCTCCAAAGCGGGCTGCAATCAAGGGGTCTGCCACGGAAACCAGAATGGCAAAGGCGGATTCAAGCTCTCGCTGCGCGGGCAGGATCCCCAGTTCGATTTGACCGCGATCACGCGCGACCAAGAGGGCCGACGGATCGACGGCCTCGAGCCCGACCAGAGCCTGCTGTTGCTCAAGCCCACTATGCGAGTGGCCCACGAAGGAGGGGGACGTTTCGCCATCGACTCGCCCGAGTATGCGCTGCTGCGCTCCTGGCTGGCCGAAGGGGCCCGCGACGATGCGACCACGGCTCCGTCGCTTGTGCGTCTGGAAGTTGCGCCGGCCGAGGTGGTGTTGATCGAACCGCGCGACGAAGTTCAAGTGCGCGTAACGGCACACTTTGCCGACGGCACCTCGCGCGATGTGACGAGCCTGGCTGTGTACGATCCGGTCGAGCGCATGGCAACCGTAGATCACAACGGGCGGGTCAGCCGCCAGGCCTTTGGCGAGACGACTTTGCTGGTGCGCTATCTCGAACGACAAGTCGCGGTGCCGCTGGCCTTCGTGCCGGAACGAGCCAACTTCGCCGCTCACGAGCTGCCGGCGACTAACTTTGTCGATACGCTGGTGTGGGCCAACCTGCGGCGCCTGCACATGGCACCGTCGAACGTGTGCGACGATAGCACGTTTCTGCGCCGCGTTTACCTTGACCTGCTGAACGTGCTCCCCGCCGCGGACGAAGCCCGCGCGTTTGTTGCCAACGCGAGCGCCGGCAAACGGGCCGAGCTCGTCGATCGGCTACTGGCGCGCCCCGAGTTCGCGAGGGCCTGGGCGTTGAAGTGGTCTGACCTGTTGCGCAACGAGGAAAAGACGCTCGATCGCAAGGGGGTGCAAGCGTTCCATCATTGGATCGAGCGGAGTATCGCCGAAGGTAAGCCGCTGGATCAATTCGCCCGCGAGTTGATCGCGGCCCGCGGCAGCACCTACCAGAATCCGCCGGCCAATTTTTATCGAGCGCTGCGCGACCCGCACAGCCGGGGCGAGGCGGCAGCCCAGGTTTTTCTGGGTGTCCGCTTGCAGTGTGCGAAATGTCACAATCATCCGTTCGAGCATTGGACGCAGGACGATTACTACGACTGGGCCAGCCTGTTCGCGCGTGTGCAATATAAGGTGCTGTCGAATCAGCGCTTGGACCAGAACGACTCGCACGAGTTCGACGGCGAGCAGCTGGTGTGGATAGACCGCGTGAGCGAGGTCACGAACCCACGCATTGACGCGCCGGCAACACCGCGAGTGCTGGGGGACACCGTCGGGTTACCCGCCACCGAGGATCAGGATCGGCTGCAATCGCTGGCCGAGTGGATCGCAGGACCGGTGAACAAATTCTTTGCCCGGGCGCAGGTTAACCGCATCTGGTTTCACCTGTTGGGCCGGGGCATCGTCGAGCCGATCGATGATTTTCGCGACACGAATCCGCCGACGAACCCTCCGCTGCTCGAAGCGCTGGCCGCCGACTTTGTCGAGCATGGTTGCGACCTGCGACATTCGATCCGCACGGTCGTGAACTCGCGCGTTTATCAGCTGGCCAGCACGCCCAACGAATCGAACGTGGATGACGATCGCAACTTCTCGCACGCCGCGGTGCGTCGGCTGTCAGCAGAGCAATTGCTGGACGCGGTACACCAGGTGGCCGGCTTGCCGCCGAAGTTCAACGGATATCCGGCCGGAGTCCGCGCGGGCGAGGTCCCCGGCGTGCTGGCCGTGCGGCCGCGCGACGAACCGCCGAGCATGGACGATCATTTTCTGACGGTGTTCGGCAAGCCTCCCCGACTTTTGAGCTGCGAATGCGAACGATCGACCGGCACAACGCTGGGCCAAGCCTTTCAGATGATCAGCGGCCCGCTGGTCAACGACCTGTTTGCGCGCGACGAGGGACGCGTGTCCCAGCTGGCGGGCAGCGGGAGACCAGCCGGCGAGCAAGTCGAAGAACTTTACTGGACCGCGTTGTCGCGCCCCCCAACGGCCGAGGAACTGGTCACGACGGTACACTACGTCGAGCATGCGACGGATCATCGCCAGGCGCTCGAAGATATCGCCTGGGGTTTAGTGAACGCGAAAGAATTCGTACTGCGGAAGTGAGAGCAAACAGCAAGCGACATCTGTGGTTTGTGAACGAGTGATACACGTGCCGTAGCCTTAGAAAAGCGAGTCCTTATGGCGAACCACGCGAGATGAACGAGCGAGCTGAATCCACCGGTTTTGCCTGCCGCGATTTTCGCGCTGCGCAACACTCGCGCCGACATCTGCTGCAAATCGGCGGTCTCGGCCTGTTGGGCCTGAACATGAACCGCGTGCTGCGGGCGGAAGATGTCAAGGGCGTCGCGGCATCAAGCGTGCTTGCGACCAAGAAACCGCCTGCCCGCGCCAAGTCGGTCATCTTCCTTTACCAGTTCGGCGGGCCAAGCCATCTCGATATGTTCGACATGAAGCCTGATGCCCCTGACGGGATTCGCGGGCCGCTGGAACGGATCTCGACCAAGGTGCCAGGGCTCGAGATCTGCGAGCAACTGCCGCGCGTCGCCCAGGTGATGGACAAGGTGACGCTGGTGCGCAGCGTTCACCACACGATGAAAAATCATAATCCGGCTGCATACTACGCGCTGACAGGGCATGCCCCGCCGACGGACGATATCCGCCTGCGCGACTCGCTGGAGTTGTTTCCGGCCTACGGATCGGTTGTCGATCGGCTATTGCCCGGTGCGGACGAGATGCCGTCTTTCGTGGCGTACCCCTATGTGATGCGCGATGGCGAGATTACACCCGGCCAGCACGCCAGCTTTCTGGGCAAGGTACACGACCCACTCCTGGTGACCGAGGATCCGAACCGCGACAAGTTCCGCCTGCCCGAGTTGAGCTTGCCGGCGAGACTTTCGCCGGACCGGTTGGAAAGTCGGCGGCAGATTCAACGGCTCATCGATCGGCAATCGCGGCTGCTGGATTATTCGGCCGAAGCGCGCGGGCTGGACTCTTATTACGAGCGGGCCTTGGCCATGCTCAATTCGTCGCGTGTCCGCCAGGCGTTCGATCTGTCGAGCGAACCTGAGACGCTGCGCGATCAATACGGCCGCCATACGTACGGTCAGAGTTGCCTGCTGGCGCGGCGGCTGGTCGAGTCGGGCGTGAAGTTCGTGAACGTCTACTTCTCGAACTCGATCGGCGGCCAAAGCACAAAAGCAGGCGGATGGGACACGCACGGCTTCGGCAACACGCGGATGTTTCCCATCATCGAGAAGTACCACTTGCCGCTGACGGATCAAACGCTGCCAACATTGCTAACGGATCTCGACGGACGCGGCCTGCTGGATACAACGCTAGTAGTGTGGATGGGTGAATTTGGCCGCACCCCCAAGATCAATCAGAACGTCAGCCGCGATCACTGGCCTGGCTGCTACACCGTACTTTTGGCCGGTGGCGGAGTGAAGCGTGGATTCGTCTACGGCGCCAGCGACAAAAACGGCGCGCGTCCCGACCGCGACGGAGTACGGCCCGACGATCTGGCCGCCACGATGTTCCACCTGCTGGGCATCGATCCACAGACCGAAGTGCATGACACCAACAATCGCCCGCTGGTGATTGCCGCCGGCCGGCCGATTTCCGAGATTTTGGCGTAAGTGAATTTTACCTGCGCCCGATGGAACTCCCTACGGAACCACCGGTCGGCAATGCCCCTCCGGCGCGGAAGCATGTCATTACTTTTTAAATTTCTTCTGCAGCTCGCGCAGCTCAGAGTCGATTTCCAGGTTGGAGCTCTCTTGTTCGAGGGAGATTTCCTCCTGCACGGACTCGCTGGCGAGCTCTCGTAGTGCGTCGGCCTCGGCTTCGGCCATCTCGACCTTCTCGCGCATGCGATCGAACTTGGCAAAGGCGTCGTGATTGAGTTCGGGCGAGGCGGTGCCCAGGCTCAGTTTGGCGCGCACGTCGGCGGCTTTCTTGCGGGCGGAAAGCGTACCCAATTGGCGTTTGGCGTCGGCCAACTTCGCCTGCATTCCTTCGAGTTGGCGGCGCAACGTGGCACTCGATTCGACGGCCGCCGAGTGTTGATCGCGCAGGGCAGCCGCCAACTTTTCGTATTCTTGCTTGCGGCCCAGGGCCTGGCGGGCTAGCTTTTCATCGCCAGCCTCGACGGCCGACTCGGCTCGCTGCTGCCATTGACTGGCCTTGTGTTCGTTATCGGCCAGTTCCTTGGCCACGATCTTGTCGCTGGCCAACGCCTTGGCGACATCGCGCCGGGAGGTCTCGATCGAGGTCTCCATCTCGCGCACGGCTTGCTTCAGCATCTTCTCGGGATCTTCGTACTTCTCGACCATATCATTCAAATTGGCTGAGAGGATGTCGCTCACGCGTTTGAACAGTCCCATGTGTTGCTCCTTGGTTTCTCGACCGGCAGGCCGCCCGCGCTGCCCAAATTACATTTCTGACTTGTTCATGTAACGGCGCAGCCAATCCGGCAGCCGAACCAATGAATTTTCTTATCCAGCGTAGTAAACCGTCGGCGGGCCGGCTTCGTATTGGGTTGGTCCCTAACGAAATTGTACATTGCGCCAACAGAGACGGCCTGCGGAATCTACGAGGTTTGCCGCCATGGGTGGCAGGGGCACTCTGACACGGCGAAACGCTTGACCCGCGCACAGGGCCGCCCCAGAATGTGGAGGTAGCATCTCCAGCCGGCGCGACTCTTTTTTTGGCAGTCTCTTTCGCCGTCGCTTTCTTCCGATACCGGATGGTCATGGCTTTTCCCGAGACTCGGCCGACTCTCATTCAACGGATTGTTTCTACCGGCGATAATGCCGATTGGCGGCAGTTTCTCGACGATTATTGGGGACCGGTCTGCCGTTTTGCGGCCTACCGAAGCTCGCTTGGGGTGGCAGACGTCGAAGACATCGCCTCGCAAACCTTCGAGGCGTTGATTTCCAACAAACTGTTGGCACGTTGGATCGTTAATCGTTCCGCAAAGCTCCGCACGCTGATTTGCACCGTGACGCGCAACGTCATGTCGAACCGTGCCCGCGTCGACCAGGGACGTGCTCGGCTGATGCGCGAGCACTTGGACCAGGGAGGCGAGCTTGTCGGGCTGGACGCACCGGTCGAGCAAGTCGACAGATTCTATGCCGCCTGGGTCGAGGACCTGATCGAACAGGCGGTCGAAAGCCTGCTCAGCGAATACCACCAGGCGGGAAAAGGAGACTATTTTCGCGTCCTGCACGGCCGGCTGTGCGAACAGATGGCCATGGGTGAGGTCGCAGAACTGCTGGACCTCAAGATCACGTCCGCCGAGAACTATTTCAAGGCAGCCCGCAAACGGCTTACGACGATCTTGCAAGACTTGGTGCGCCAGCACGTCGAGCGCTATGCGGCCAACGCCGATCAGGATGAATTTGCCGCCGAGTGGCATGCCCTGGGCGAATATCTGACCGAGCACGGCGGCTTAGAAGACGCCGTCCGTCGAACGTACGAAGGTGCCAATGTAACGTCCCTGCGGCAGCGCAAAACGGCCCAAATCAACCTGACCCTCTCTCGGATTTCCTCGTTCGAGGCGGAATAGCGCCAGACAATCCGCGGAATAACTGCAACAGGGTTACCGGCCGACGGGCATCATTACATTCAATGAACGACGAGCAATCCCAAAAGGTGCGCCACCAGCGCTTGCCTTTTCCATCACGGTGAGATCCTAGGGGAGTAGCGTGATGAGCCGTTGGACGAGTTTTGTCGTGCGAGACTCGCAGCAGCCGAACCGAGTAGGTGTAGGCAAGGGCGCTCGCGCCTTACGAAGGAGGGGGAGCTGGCTGTGACCGAACAGAGCTTGAATGTGCCTGCCGGACGGTCGTTGGCCGAACTGTCCCCTTTGCCTTCGCCGCAGGTAATTTCCTGGTTTCCGGCACTATTGGCTCAGGTCATCGCCCTGCACCGCGAGGGTCGGTTGCACAGAGCCATTGCCGCGGGCACGATCTCGCTCGGCAGCGACCGGCGACCGCTGCTCTCGAATCCGCCCGAGAAGGTCGTTTTGGGCGGCGCCGCCGAGTCCGACAATTGTCCGCCCGAGTTGCCAACGGGCCTTCCGTGGGACATGCCGACGGAATTGGAGCCCGCGCGAGCGATTTTGGCGACCGCCGGCGTGGACATGGATCCGCGCAGAATCGATGTATATCAACTCGGCGTCCTGCTCTGTTTTATGGTGACGGGTCAATCGAGCGGTGCTTACTTGCGCAGCCCGAAAACGCGAGGACTGGTGCCCGCCGTGCTACGGCCGCTCATTGATAGCGCTCTTGGTCACGATGTGGATGCCCGGCTGGAGAATTGCGAGCAGTTCTCGACGATGCTGGCCGAGGCGACGGATGCGAGTCACGCCACGCATGCCCTAGGTTCTGACACGCCGGCAATGATTGTGGCGCACACTCCGCTGCCCGAGGCGCGTTCGCCGCTCGTTGAGGATTTCGCGGCCGCGCAGCCGGCCACGGCCGTCGATCCGGCCGGTCGATTGGGTGCCTATCAGCTTTTGAAGCGGATTGGCGGCGGGGGGATGGGGGATGTTTACAAGGCCCATGATGCCGCGCTCGATCGCGTCGTGGCCATCAAAGTTTTGCCGCCGGAGCTGGCGCGACATCCGGCCTTCGTGGCACGCTTTCGCAGCGAAGCAATGGCGATCGCCAAATTCACTCATCCCAACATCGTCCAAGTCTATGCCTTTGCCGACGATGCCGGCCGGCACTTTTTCGCCATGCAGTTTGTCGAAGGCGAGTCGCTGGCCGAGCGCTTGCACCGGCAAGGTCGCTTGCCGCTTGACGAGGCCCTGCCGATCTTCGAGCAATGCTTGGCCGGGTTGGCGGCGGCTCACGCGCGGGGGCTAATTCATCGCGACATCAAGCCGGGAAATGTGTTGATCGATAGCGAGCATAATCGGGCGCTGCTAGCCGACTTCGGGCTGGTCAAGGCCATCGACCACGCCGATGGTCACACGGCGACCGGTGTAATCATGGGCACGGTCGGGTACCTTTCACCCGAGCAGGCGCGGGGCCAGCCGGTCGACGGTCGTTCGGATTTGTACTCACTCGGCGCGTTGATTTATCAACTGCTCTGCGGCCAACTGCCGTTTGTCTCTGAATCGGCGAGCGGACTGATCTTTCAGCACGCCTTCGACGCGCCCAAGTCGCTTGCAGACCTGGCCCCCGAGGTGCCGAAGCGCATTGTGTCGATCGTCATGCGGCTGCTGGCCAAGGATCCGGCGCAACGTTACGCGACGGCCGCGGACGTGCTGGAAGAGATACATGCTTTTCGCGCTGGCACGCCCCCGGTGGCACCTCCCCGCAATGACGCGAAATCGAGGGTCATCGTCGCACCCCACCTGACGGCTCCGGCGGAGCCGATCGATACGTCGCGCATCGCCCCCGTTCGCGCCTGGCGAGACCGCTTCTGGAACCTTTTGTACTCTCACGCGCCGCAAGTGGCCCAGAAGCTGGCCGATACAGAGCATCAGGTTGATGGGGCCGTCTTGCAATATGAGAAACGGCGCGACGAATTGGCCGATCTTGCCCGCGCTGCCGCGAGCGTGGCCGCCGAATTCGCGGCCCAAGAGGCCAGTCATCGCGAAGCTGCCAAGGCTGCCGCGGCACGCGCCGAAAAATGCACGACTCCCGAAGCGGCTATCGCCGCACAAGAGGATCAGGACCGTTGCGAACGAACGGCCGCAGAGTTCGCAAGCCAATTAGCCGAGCAGGAAAGGCAATCGGAAGAAATCCAACTGCGATTGTCCAAGGTGAACGCCACCTTGCAGCAGCTCCGCAGTCAGCGCGACGCCTTGCAAGCGCGAATGCGTGCGGCACAACAACAGATGGGAGAGAAACCTGGTGGCCCGCCAAGACGACGAATATGGTGGCTCCTCGCAGGGGTCGGCGCGGTGGTTGCTATCCTGGCGATATGGTTGCCGAAAGGCGACCGACATGAACCGGTGATAACGAGTTCTCCACCGCCGAGGATCATGCGTCCTGCGCCCGTGGTCGAGCCCCCTTCTCCGCCGGCGAGCGCTGCCCCAATGGTCGACGTGCCCGAGATCGTGGACGGCGTGTTGGTGCATCATGGCCTGCTGATCTCGGAGTATCCGCAACAACCGAAGCAAGACGCCAAAGGGGGCGCCTTTATACCGCGGGAGGAACTGGGGGCTCCGGTCGGAGAGGTCTCGACGACCCCCACTTTGACCAAATGGAAATACAATCGGTGGCGCAACGTGATGGCCGAAGGCGTGCTCAAGGTCGACTTGGCGGGCGAGTACCGCTTTCTATCGAACAACTTCTACGATCGCAACGCACTGTATGTAGATGGCACACTGGTCTGCAAATACCGAGACGGCGAGAAAACCGTCTCGAAAATAGAACTAC
>DASXEJ010000284.1 GCA_036490175.1 Pirellulales bacterium
ATGGCGCTCTTTCGGCGCTTTTGGGGGTCTTCCCCGTTTGGATTCCATGCCTGAATAATACCGGTAAAAAAGTCGCCGTCAAGCTATTGACCATCTAGTTATTTACCGGTAAACTAATCGCATGAGTTGGGAGTAATGAGCCCAACAAAAAAACCCCGAGTCAGCCCGGCAAGGCCGACACGGGGGACGAACAAACCAGGCTTTCGCTAGGTTGGTCCAGACAACCGCATTCTAGCGAGAGCCGCAATCGAAAGCGACTCCGCCGTGATAGTTTGTGCCCACGCTGACGCCAAGAAAAACGGTAAAGACCGACACGGAAACCAGCGGTACAAGTGCGTCCTATGCGGCAAGCGGTTCTCCGAGGAAACGCCCAAGCCGCTCGGCCCGATGCGAATTGACTTGGACAAGGCCAAGCTGGCACTACGAATGCTCACCGAAGGCATGAGCGTGCGGGCCACGGAGCGCACCACTGGCATTAACCGCAACACGCTGTGCAAGCTGATTGTGCTGTTCGGTGACGCCTGCCGTGCCTTCCTGGATCGCAATATGCAAGGCCTGAATCTGACGCACTTGGAATTCGATGAGCAGTGGACGTGGGTTGGCCGAAAACAGGCGCGCCTTACTGTCACGGAGAAAGCTGAAAAGTTCGACGTGGGGGACGTTTATATCTGGACGTGCATCGACCAGAAAACGAAGCTGCTGCCCTCATTTCGCTTAGGCAAGCGATCGGCCGACAACGCACGCCGTTTTATGATGGACGTTGCCAGCCGCCTGAACATGCCCAAGCCACACGCCAGCGACGCGCACGCCTTCAAGGCCGAAGGCTATCAGCCGGTAGTCCAGATCAGCACTGACGGCTTCCAGGCATATCCTGAGGCCGTGGACTTGGCGTTCGGTCCCTACGTTCGCTACGGCACGATAATCAAGGAGTACCGCAACGCGCACATGATCTACACGCCGAGCGAAATGGTTGGCACGAAGCGCACTGGCATAAGGGGCATAGGGCGCCGGCAGGAACGCACGATAACCACCAGCCACGTTGAAAGGCTGAACGGCACTCAGCGGGTATTCCTCAAGCGGTTGAATCGCCTCACGTACTGCTTCTCAAAGAAGCTCCGCAATCTGGAAGCCGCCTTCGCCATGTTTGCGGCCTACTACAACTACTGCTGGCAGACTCGCAAGCCGGGTAAGAGCGGTCAGAAGCGGCCGACTGCCTGTATGATGGCGGGGCTGACCGGGCACGTCTGGAGCTTTGATGAGTTATTTGATGCTGTCTTAGCGAATTAGGAACGCTCCAAATGAATGATAAACCACGAAAACCGGGCGACATCTCAGCGAAAGAAGCGGTGGTTTTAGTCGCGATCCTATTGGCAATAATGATCCTAAACGCGGTGTTCCTGGGAGGAACGCCATACTTCGCGGTCGTCTGCGGCCTGAGCGCGGCAATCTTCGTTGTCTATTACGCCATTAAGAATCGTGGATTCCCGCCGCGCAATAAGTAGCACCACACTGTTAAGACACTACCAGCTGGCGGGCTGGCGTTGCGAGCTTGACCAGGATTGCTATATTTAAATAACGTCTAACTTGCCAAATTGGCAGCATATTTTCGGCGGCCCGGGTGTGGCTCTGCGCCTAGGGTTGTCTTGGTCTTGCCTTCCAGGAGGCTCCCGTAATGCCGCTAGGTGTCGATTCGAACGTCAACGTCAAGGAACTTGTCGTCTCCAGCACTCTGTTCGGCCCTAAAGAGGTCCAGCAGATCAAGGATTCGATCGCGGCCGATTTCTCGAACTACCGCAGTCTGCGCGAGGCGGTGCAAGAGCTCGAGTCCGTGCCGGCGCAATCACCTGCCTCGGCGGCCAAGCTGGGCGTTTGCTACTTCCTGCTGGGCCGCTACCGGCTGGCGGACGAAATGCTCAAGTCGGCCGACGGCGGTGCTCTCGCCCTGTTCTACCTGGGACGGACATTTGCAGCACGCCGGCAGTTCCCCGAAGCCATCAAGGCCTTTCAGGACGCATCTAAGGCGGGTTACGACCGTGACGAGTGTGCTTTGGCACAGTCCGAAGCACAGCGCAGTTCCGGCGCGCCGACCGAAGCCATGACCACGCTGGATCAATTGTCGGGTGCTGTCGAACAAACTGCCGAATACCTGTATCAACGGGGCGCCACCGTGGCGGCCTTGGGTGGTAATCCGCAGGAAGTCGTCGCGCTATTCGAACGGGCCGTCGACACCAATCCACGTCACCCAGGCGCGCTGTTCGGCTTGGCACTAGAGAACGACCGCCGCGGAAATGATGAAACAGCTCTGGATCTTTATCAGCGCTCGGCGGCCCAATTTCCGGCGCACATCGGTTCGCTGTTGAACCTGGGCATTCTTTATGAGGATCGCCAGCAGTACGAGCGTGCCCGGCAGTGCTACCAACGGATCCTGGAAAACTATCCCAACCATCCGCGTGCTCGGCTGTTCTTTCGCGACGCTCAGGCTGCGGGAGACATGTTCTACGACGAAGACGCGCAACGTCGTCGCGACCGCCTCAGCCAGGTGCTGACGATGCCGGTTACCGACTTCGAGTTGTCGGTCCGCAGCCGCAATTGCCTGCAGAAGATGGGGCTGATGACCTTGGGAGATCTAGCCCGCACCAGCGAGCAGGAATTGCTTGCGAGCAAGAACTTCGGCGAGACGTCGCTGGTTGAGATCAAAGAGATGCTGGCTTCGAAGGGACTGGAATTGGGCCAATTGGCCGCCGAAAAGCAGACCATGCGCGGCGGTTACGAGCCCGAGGTCATGAGCCCGGACGAACAGGCGCTGCTGGGCCGGCCGATCGCGGATCTGAACCTCTCGGTGCGTGCCCGCAAGTGCATGATTCGCCTGGGGATCAGCACGATTGGCGAGCTCGTTCGCCGCACGGGCGATGAGTTGTTGGAATGCAAGAACTTCGGCGTCACGAGCCTCAACGAAGTGCGCGAGAAGCTCACCGGACACGCCATCAAGCTGCGTGGCGACTGAGATAACTGTCGCAAGACCGACGGCTGTACGTCGATCGCCCTATCGCGGTGAGATTGCCACGACAGTCACCCTGAGGCAACCACATTTCCACGGAGCGCCGCCCGCGCGAACTCATGAACGCGAGCGCGTTTCGATTCGAGTTGCTTCACGCCGATCGCACAAGCGCGGCGCGGCGCGGTGTGTTTCATACGCCGCATGGGCCGGTCGACATGCCGGCTTTCATGCCTGTGGGGACACAGGGGACGGTCAAAGGCGTCTCGATCGACCAGCTCCGCGCGACGGGCGCGCAGATGATGCTGGCCAACACCTATCATCTCACGCTGCGTCCGGGGGAAAGCATTGTCGAACAGTTGGGCGGGCTGCACGCCTTCTCGGGATGGTCAGGACCAATACTGACAGACAGCGGCGGCTTTCAATTGTTCAGCCTGGCCCAGATGACGAAGGTCAGCGAATCCGGCGCGGTTTTTCGCTCACATATCGACGGACGTCTGTTGGAGCTTTCGCCCGAGCGGGCCGTGGCCATCCAGGAGGCGCTCGGCAGTGACGTGGCGATGGTTCTCGACCATGTGATCGCCCTCCCCGCCGCACGCGACGCCGTGGCCGATGCCATGCAGCGCACCTTGCGATGGGCACGCCGCGCACGCGACGTTGCCCGGCGTGCCGACCAGGCTCAATTCGGCATCGTCCAGGGGGGGCTCGATACGGAACTGCGCGGCGAATGCGTCGCGGGGCTCAAGGAGATCGATTTTGCTGGTTACGCCATTGGCGGGCTAAGTGTCGGCGAGACGCCCTCCGAGATGTATGCGGTGCTCGACGCGACGGCACCGCTGCTGCCGGCCGATCGGCCCCGCTATCTGATGGGGGTCGGCACGCCGACCGACTTGTTGGAGGCGATCCACCGCGGGGTCGACCTATTCGACTGCGTGATGCCCACACGCAACGGACGCAACGCCATGGCCTTTACCGATGCGGGAGGGCTGCGGTTACGCAATCTGAGCCTAGCCACGGACGAGCGTCCGTTGGAGGAGCACTGTCCTTGCCCGGCCTGCCGCCATAGCCGCGGCTACCTGCGGCATCTGTTCATGGCAAAGGAGATGCTCGGGCCGATCTTGCTATCGATCCACAATCTGACTTACTACCAGCGGCTGTTGGCCGAGGCGCGCGTGGCGATCGAGGCCGACCAGTTTGCGGCGTTTCGGGAACAGAAGTTGGCCGGCTGGCGACGGGGCGTGGTAGGCGCCGAAGCGACCGACGGCTGATCCCCTTGCTCGTTATGGCGCATAGTCTTATGATACGGCCCTTGGACGCTATGCGTGCGTGGCAAGCCCCCTTTGGCTGGCCGCTTCTGTTGAATTTGGCGCGCCAAACGCGAGGGGAGTGAGGCGCCTTTCCCAGAGGGCAAGTCCCTCGAAAGGTGCGACGGTGTCACGCGTTTGTGTTCCGCCGCCGGCGCTCGCTCGGGCGTCCTCGAGCTATTCCAGCGAGGAGAGACAATCGTGCCGAATTTAGACATGGCTAGGTGGGTGCTGTTGGCACAAGAACCGCCCAGCGCCCCCAGCCCTATCTTCATGTTTTTGCCGTTGGTGGCGATCGGCCTGCTGTTCTTTTTCATGGTTCTGCGGCCACAACGGCGCGAGCAGGCAGACCGGTTGGCAACGCTAGCGAATCTGAAAAAGAATGACCACGTGCTATTGAATTGCGGCATTTTCGGCGTGGTGACCAACGTCCGACCTGATAGCGAAGAAGTGACGATCCGCGTCGACGAATCTTCGAATACTAAGCTGCGCATCACCCGCGGCTCGATCGCCCGCGTGATCGTGGATGATTCCTCGGCCAGCGTAGAAACCGGAACGACCAGCTGATCCGACGAGCACGGAAGGATTTAATCGAATATGAATGCGGACAACGTCGAATTGCTGTTGGTGATGATCAGTGTCTTCGTGGTGCCGCTGGTGCTGGGACATTACATCGCCAAAGCCGTGCGGCTGCCGGATCAGTCGTGGCGGATCGCCACGGTGTTCTTTTCCCTGTTCGCCGCCTCGGCGGTGACCTGGTACGGCTGGCCGCCGAAGTTGGGCATCGACCTCAGCGGCGGCTCGATCCTGGTCTACGAGATCGATGAGCAAGCCAAGAGCGCCGACAAAGACGTCAAGATGGAAGAGCTCGTGCAGGCCGTGACGAAGCGCGTCAATCCGGGCGGCGTCAAAGAAGTCACGATCCGACCGTACGGCGTCAACCAGATCGAAGTCATCATCCCCAAGGCGGATGAAGCCGAGCTGGACCGTATCAAGGACAAGATCAGTTCGACAGGCTTGCTGGAATTCCGTATCACGGCCAACTCGCGCGATCATGCCAACTTGATCGAGTTGGCCAAAAAGCTCGATACGAACCCGCGCGCCGAATTACGCACCGAGAGCGCCGACGGCACGCCCGATGTCGTGGCACGCTGGATACCAATTCGCCGTGACGATGTCGATTATTTCGTAAATCCTCGCTCGGGCTTCATCACGCGGCAGAATGACAAGGACGAGCTCGAAGTGCTGGTCGTCATCGACCCGCAGAACGTGACTGGTCAGTACTTGAGCAGCGCTTCGGCGGGCGTGGGCATGAAGGGGCCCAAGATCGACTTCGTGTTCGATTCGACCGGCTCGAAGCTGTTCGGCCGATTGACCAACGACAATCTGCCCGACAGCGTGCAGGGTTTCCACCGCAACTTGGGGATCGTGCTGGACGGCTACTTATACTCGGCCCCGCAAATCAACGAACCTATTTACGACCGCGGCGAGATCAGCGGCAATTTCACCGTGCCGCAGACCGAAGATCTGGCCAGCGTGCTCACGGCCGGCAGCCTCCCCACGGCCCTGCGCAAGGAGCCCAGTAGCAGCCTGTTGACGGGTGCTACGTTGGGACAGGACACGATCAACAAGGGCGTCTACTCGATGCTGGTCGCCACCGTGGCAGTGGTCATCTTCATGATTATCTACTACCGCTTTGCCGGAGTGGTCGCCAATATCGCGCTGCTGCTGAACGTGCTGTTGATTGTCGCCTTTATGATCATGTTCAACGCCGCCTTCACCCTCTCTGGGTTGGCGGGCTTGGCACTGACGGTCGGCATGGCCGTGGACGCGAACGTATTGATTTACGAGCGCATGCGTGAAGAACTGGCCCGCGGTGCCACCCTGCGAATGGCGATTCGCAACGGCTTCGGACGAGCCACGACCACGATTATCGACGCCAACGTCACGACGTTGATCTCGGCCATCGTGCTCTACATCATGGGATCGGACCAGGTGAAAGGCTTCGCTGTCACGTTGATCTTGGGCATCGTGATGAACTTGTACACCGCGATCTTTGTGTCGCGGGTGTGCTTCGACATCGCTGAGAAGGTCGGGTTCATCAAGGATCTGAAGATGCTGCACATCCTCAGCAATCCCCACTTCGACTTTATCGGCAAGCAGCGGATTGCCATCGCCCTCTCGCTGATCATCATCGCGATCGGCATGGTGGGCGTTGGACTGCGTGGGCGTGGGCTACTCGACATCGATTTCACCGGCGGCGTATCGGTGCAGGCCCTGTTCTCGAAACCCGTCGAAATTGCCGAGGTACGTGACAAGATCGATGAAAACTCAGAGACGCTGCCCGACGCCACGGTACAGGATGTGCGCATCAAAGACGAGACGCCGAACACGCGTTTCGTAATCAATACGTCGAACCCCGACATCAACACGGTAGAAGCCACGCTGACCAAGATTTTCGAAGGCGAGCTAACGGTCAACAAGTTGCGCGTAGCCAAGCTGGCCGCCATTCCGGCCGCCGGTGACGCTAGCTCACCAGCGGACGAAAAGAAGGAAGCTTCACCCGCAAACGATGAAAAGCCGGCGGCGAAGCCCACCGACGGTTCGCACATGGTTCGGCCTAAGGACGACGACGTGATGCTACTGGCGATGGCCGATGTTTCGGCAACAGAAGCCGCCGCGCAAGAGGCGGCCGCCACAGAAGAAAAACCGGCAGCTGCCGAAGCACCCGCAGAGGCCAAGGTCGGTGACAATTCGCCCGCCACCGACGCCCCCGCAGCTAGCGAGCCGGCCGCAGATAAACCAGCTGCCGAGAAGCCTGCCGGATCGCCACCAGCGGACGGCGCAACGGCTGGCCCCCCACAGCGGGCCATCGGACCGCAGATGCCCACGACCGGGGGTGCCGACAAGGCACGCGCAGGAGGCCTGCCAGGGGCCGGACAGGCCGGTGCCGAGCCGGCGTTCATGAAGGAAGACAACATCAAGGTGGTCTCGACCGCTTTCGCTGGCGGCACGACAGCCGACCTTGCGTTCACGACGCCCATCAGCCACGACCAATTGCTGGGGATCCTGGAAACGTCGGCGGCGGCGATGCCGAACGTCAAGAAAGCAACATTGGCTTTCGGGCTGACAAGTGAAGGCTTTGAGTCCGGCAGCGACATCAGCCGCGAACTATGGACGGTCCGCACTACGCTGCCCAGCGATCAGGCGGAGGAACTGTTCCAACGCGCCAATAAAGCATTAAGCGAAAAGCCGTTCTTTCCGGCGTCGAACAAGATCGGGGCCGCGGTTGCCTCGGCCACGCAGCAACAGGCCGCTATGGCTATGATCGCCAGCTTGGTGTTGATCCTGGCCTACATCTGGTTCCGCTTCTCGCAAGTCATGTTCGGCGTCGCGGGTGTCGTGGCCGTTGTTCACGACGTGCTGGTGACACTCGGGGCCCTGGCTCTTAGTACCTGGTTGGCAACCGTCCCCGGGCTGGAATTCTTGCTGATCGAACCATTCAAGATCAGCCTGCCGATTATTGCCGCGTTTTTGACGATTATCGGTTATTCGCTGAACGATACGATCGTGATCTTCGACCGCATCCGCGAGATGCGCGGCAAGAGTCCCATCATCTCGGTCGAGCTGGCTAACTCGGCCATCAACCAAACGCTCAGCCGTACGATTCTTACCTCATTGACCGTATTCATCGTGGTTTTGATCCTGTACGTTTTTGGCGGCGAAGGCATTCATGGTTTCGCTTTCGCTTTGGTGGTGGGCGTAGTCGCCGGCTCATACAGCACCATCTACATTGCCACACCGATTGTGCTATGGATGAATCGTGCCCACGAGTCGGCGTCGTCCCGATCATTATCTGCCGGCCAGGGTGTGCCGCAGCGAACCAGTCATGCCTGATGGCCGCATAAATCCACCATCCTTTGATCGTGGCTGATCGTCGCGCGCGGCGTCGGGGATTGCGGTGGGTCTTAGTGAGGACGCCGCGGCTGCAGGTCGCTCGCAATGGGCTTTGGGATTTCCCGCGGGCAGTCCGCGACTCGCTTTGTTCCGCGGCGCGCAGGGAACGAGGCCACAAACTCACCGGCAACGGCACAAGCGGAATTCTGGCCGACTTTCTCGCGTGTCCGTACATCTGCGGACGATGCCAGGATGATGGAGCGCTCTCTCTCCCGGCCTCGTGGGCCGGTTCCGCTCTCAGGAATTCGCACGATGTCGCGCCGCACAAAAATCTTGACGATGGCGATCTTGCTCATGGCGGGCGTGGCGGCCGCGATGGTGTTTCGCAAGCAGCCGACTTCCCCCAGCGAGGCGGAGATCCCGACGGCGCCCCGCGCCGTGGCGCAGCAAGATCTGCAGCCACCGCAGGAAAAGCCGGCCCCGACATCGCATCTGACCGGTCGGATCGTCTCGGCCGATGGGTCGTCCGAGTTGCAACCCCAAGCCAGTTCGGCGGGCGGCGGGGCAAGATTTGGATTGTCGTCAGCGTCGCCCACAGGGGGTGGCTACTCGTCTCTCCGGCCCATCGGCGACGGTATGAGCGCACAAGGATTGGCTGGCAATGAAAGTTCGGCGTTTGGGGGCAACGCGCCGGGGCCGTCCTATAGCGAAGTGCGGCGCCATCGCATCGTCGACGGCGATACGTTGTCTGGCTTGGCGGTCAAATACCTGGGAAGCGCCGATCGTTACCGCGAGATCTACGAATTCAATCGCGACATCCTCTCCAGCCCAGAATTGCTCCCGATCGGCACCGAGCTGAAAATCCCGGGCACGGCGTCCGCCATCTCCTCCCCTGCCCCGCTCAACGCGCGGCCGATGGTGCCCGTGGCGCCCCGCGGTTCCGCGTCGGCCAGTCCAACCGCGGGCGCGGCGTCGGGTACCTACCGCGTGCAACGCAACGACACGCTGACAAGTATCGCGCGGCAAGTCTATGGCGACTCGCGTCGGTATCGCGAATTGCTCGACGCCAATCGGAATCAGCTGTCCCGGCCAGAAGATCTGCGTGAAGGCACGACCCTGGTCGTGCCTTGAGATACACGCGAAGACTTCTGGTGGAAGCACTTAGTTCGACTTTTGCAGTTTTACGCCGCCATTGTGACGGTGTATTCCAGTAGTTGTCGTATTTTTCGCGAGCCCGGGCCGGCCAGGCGTAGTTCAAAAACCTTTTGTCGCAGACTGCGGCGGCGCAGGGTGGCG
>DASXEJ010000285.1 GCA_036490175.1 Pirellulales bacterium
CGTGAGGAACTGCGTGCGCCGCATTCACTGCTTCTGCCTCACCGGCCACGAACGTCACTTCATCCGTCTCGAAACCGGTGGCTTCTAGGGCTACCTCCAGCGCATGATTGTCGAGCGGGAACTCGTGCAGATCGAACGTCCCCGTAATCGTGCCGCGGTAATACCTGTTTAAATACACGGTGCCGTCAGGCTGCACGTGGGCCGTAGCGCCGCCGCGCGCGTCGACGTCTAGCTCGTCGACCAGCAGTGGATCGGGCGTCCAAAGTCCCTCAGTGGGAAGTACCTTCTTGGTAAGGCCCGACTTTTTCGAGTCGAACGCCAACCGCGGATCGTTCCAGACAAAGTAAGCGTTGAATTCAACGTCGAACTTTTGATCATGGTCCTGAATTTGCGATACGCCGACCACTTCGATGTCGACTTCCACCCGTGTGGGATGGGACGGAGGCATTTTCATATCCTCCTCCGGCGGGGCAATCTCGTGGGCGGCCGCAGGGGGCTCGCCTGTTACGAGCATAATTTCGGCCGGCAGTGCGATCTGCGCTTCGGCCGTCGTCGGGCTGTCGTCGGCCCGCAGGGGATTGGCCGACAGTCCCGTGCCTGTGCTTAGCAGTACAACGACCAGTGCGAATTCTGCCGGCCATCGGGCGCTTTGCAAGGAAAGCATGCCAGCCTTCAACGGCGCAATTCGGTCGAGTAAGCCAGGCACAGCCGGCTGGCTATCTTGGTTGCACAACGCGGCATGTGGGCAGGGCAGGCGGTTGCGCATGGCCGAATCTCGATTAAGACAGTGCTGACGCGGCCAGCGACCATCCTGCTATCAATGGGTGCAGAATGCTAGCCGTGGGAATCGGTGCCGATTTCTCGCTGATTAACCCCGCGGACGCAAGAGAGCTTTTCGTTGGCGCAGTGGCCAATTCTTTGACCACCTGGTGGCGTGTCCACGCGAAAACGTCGCGTTGTGATCTGGATGACGACGGGAAGAGGCATGGCCACGCAATGGCGTGGCCATGGCACCCGCGCCCCGTTGCGGTGACAAGCGCGCTAGCACTGCACGAGTTCGCGGATGCCAGCGGCCGAACGGTAGCACGCACGTCATGATCGATTAGATCATTAAATGATGCAAAAGCGGTCGATTCTTCCTAGTTGAGCACATAGTGCGTGGCGAGGTCTCATCAGTCTCGAGCAGAGAAGCTGGATAGAATGCGCGGCGTGTTGATGCTGGCAATCGTCTTGCTAGCGGTCGTGAAAGCTACCGCGCAGGATCTCTCTGCGCCCGGTGGCATGAGTTCCAGCTTCGGCCCAGGGCCGTCCGCTACCGGAGCCAGCTATCAAGACTCGTCGGGCGGAGTCATTGGTGGACGCGCAGGTCATCCGCGCATTCAGCCGGGACGGCCAGGCGTTCGCCGCAATCCCGCTTTGGAAGCGCTGCCACTACCGCGCGGGCGCCAGGCGACGCCGGGTGCAGGAATGGCTCCTTTTGCTTTCGACGTACCCAGCGGTCCGGCCGAGGAAGGGCCCGCCGACGGATTGACACTCGATCAAGCCATCGACTTATTGACGCGCGGCAGCCTGTCGCTGCGGGCAAAGTCGTTAGAGATTCCGCAGGCTCGGGCCGACGAGTTGACTGCTTCATTGCGCACTAATCCCTTTTTCTTTGCCGATGGCCAGCTTGTTCCCTACCGTCGCTACAGCACGACCACAAATCCGGGCGGACCGACGCAATATGATATTAATGTCACGTACCCGTTCGACTTATCGGGAAAGCGCGGCGCACGGATGGAGGTTGCCGCGCAAGCGCGGCGCGCCGTCGAGGCACAGTATCAAGACGCCGTGCGGCAGGAAATGGACTACCTGTATACGACTTACGTCGACGTACTATCCGCGCGCGAGACGTTGCGGTTCGCCGAAGCGGGCATAAGTGCCATCCAACAAGCCTTGGCAACGCAGGAACAGCGGCAGGACAAGTCCGAAGACGCGGAATTGCAGGCCGACCATATCGAGATTCATCGCGACGCAGTGGAACTAGCGATGATGGATGCCCAGGCCAGTTTAATGACTTCGAAACGGGCCTTGGCTACCGTGTTAAGCCTACCGCGAGAAGCGGTGCAGCGGTTGGATCTGCGCGGCTCGCTCCGCAATCCGTCGCCGCCTCCGCCGTCGACTGACGAGATGGTGCAAATGGCCGTGGCGGCGCGACCGGACCTGGCTGTCTACAGACTAAACGTTTGCCGAGCGCTGGCCGACGTACGGCTGGCCAAGGCCAATCGATTCTCAGACGTGTATGTCCTTTATCAACCGTTCACGTATCAGGATAACGCACCGTTCAATTTGCCGAGCTCGCGCTCCTGGGCATTGGGGGCCACGGTTACGGCGCCGATCTATGATCGGAATCAAGGCAATATCCGCCGGGCGGCCGTGAATGTCGATCAAAGTCGATTAGAAGTGCAGGTCATCGAGCGGCGTGTGATGGCCGAGGTCGAGGACGCTCGCGAAGAGTACAACGTGTCGCGAGCGATGGTCGACAGGATCGAGAATCATTTGCTGCCCGCGGCACGGCATGTACGCGACCATAGTCTGAAGGCGTCACAGCAGGCCGGCAACGACGTGTATGCCTATCTGATCGCGCAACGCGATTATCAGGACATGGTTCGACAATACCGCGATGCGCTGGTGCGATTTCGCCGTGCAACTCTCAAGTTGAATACTGTCGTGGGGTTGCGAATTCTGCCATGACGCTGCCACGGTATCGCGCGCGACGGGACTTCGGCCTGAGTCCCTCGTAAAGGCGAATCTTCTATCGAGTAAAACTGGGGAGTTTGAGTCGCAGCTGCCGATAAGTAAAAGCAACCAGGTTACGGTGCCGCCCCTGCCAGCCGATTTCGACACGGCTGTTAGTACAGGCTCACCGTGCCGCCCCCACCTGTCGAGGTAGGGTCGGAAACGCCCTCCACGATGCTCGAACCCGGCTCATGGTGAAGATCCCACAATGAATATTCCGACGCCGCATTTCATCCTGTTCTCTCAGGCGAACAGGGGAAATCAGCGGGACGAATGGAGTTTCGTCCTGAAAGCGGCTGATGGATCGGCCATTCTCGATGCCGCTGACGCCGAGCCCGACGCGCACGGTGAGCGGTTAGAACTACTTGCCGTGATTCGCGGCCTCGAGGCGCTCGACCAGCCGTCGCACGTGACGCTGGTGACGCCGAGTCGCTATGTGACGCACGGTATCCGCCACGGCTTGCCCGAATGGGGGCGCAACGGCTGGAAGTGGGAGCACTTCGGCGAGATGGTGCCGGTCAAGAACCGGGATCTCTGGCAAAGGCTCGACCGGGCTTTGAAAATCCATCGCATTCATGGCAGCAGCCATCGCATTGATGGGGCCCATTCGACCGGTGGTCCGGCCGCCGCGCTTGCGCCAGCAGCGTCGGCGGCAGACCCGACGACCATGCGGGACTGGTCCGCAGCGTTTAGGGCCTTCTTCGGCCGCCTTTGCGCTTGGCGGACCGATCGGCTGGAGCGTCTGTGGCTTAGCTGTGCCCAGCTCGGAACTTCTTTGCTGCCTTACCCTTGGCTCGAATAGCGGCGACCCGGTTACGGCCGCCAGCGGGCCACCCGTCGTAGGGGCGGCTGGACGAACATACGGCGAAAAACAACAATCGAACGGCACCGGTGCGATAACGCCGCGGCCGACATGGAGGTACAACTAATGCGCACCACGATTGCTTTGGAGAAGGTCGGACGGTTGATTGAAGGGCGCGACGAGAACCCCTTCGATCTGCTGGGCCCCCACGAAATCGAAGACAAAGGACGGCGGGCGCTGGCGGTGCGAGCGTTTTTGCCGCATTCTACGCAGGCCTGGGTCGTCGACCCGGCTGCCGCGCTGGGTGTACCCCAGCCGATGCGTCGGATTCATCCCGCCGGGCTGTTCGAAGCGATCTGTCCGCTGCCACCAGCGGGCTCGGCCAACAAATACCTCTTGCAGACAGCGGACGAGCGCGGAAACCGAGCCACCATGCATGATCCTTATGCGTTTCCCAATGTCTTAACCGAATACGACCTGTACCTATTGAACGAGGGTACGCATTGGCGCAGCTACGATCGGCTGGGCGCGCAACTGCGTACGGTCGATGGCATTCAGGGCGTGAACTTTGCCGTCTGGGCTCCCAACGCGACGAGCGTGAGCATCATCGGCGACTTCAACGTTTGGGACGGTCGTCGTCACCCCATGCGTAAGCACATTCCCAGCGGCTTTTGGGAATTGTTTGTGCCCGGCATCGGAGAAGACACGCTTTACAAATACCGTGTTAAGCACGGCGACCAAATATTCGAGAAAGCCGATCCCTACGGATTTGGCGCCGAGCTGCCGCCGCGAACCGCATCGAAGGTGGTGAACCTTGAGCGATATAACTGGGCCGACAGCGAGTGGATGACGCGTCGCCTAGAGGCCAACAAGCTCGATGCGCCGATGTCGTTTTACGAAGTCCATTTGGGAAGCTGGAAGCGACCCGGCGACGATCCTCATCGCTGGATGACTTACCGCGAGCTGGCCCACGAGCTAGTCGACTACGCCAAGGGAATGGGCTTTACGCACATCGAGCTCTTGCCTGTAAACGAGCATCCTTTCTCGGGCAGTTGGGGTTATCAGCCGGTCGGCTACTACGCCCCGACCAGTCGCTACGGTACGCCGCAAGACTTCATGTACTTTGTGGATCATTGCCACCAGTGCGGCTTGGGCGTGGTGCTGGACTGGGTGCCGGCGCATTTCCCGCGCGATGGTCATGGTTTGCGCCAGTTCGATGGCACGGCGCTCTACGAGCATGCTGATCCACGCCTGGGAGAGCACAAGGATTGGGGCACCTTGATCTTCAACTATGGCCGCCACGAAGTGCGGAACTTCCTACTCTCGAACGCCTTGTTCTGGCTGGACAAGTATCACATCGACGGCCTGCGTGTCGACGCCGTGGCCTCGATGATCTACCTGGACTATAGCCGTGAGCCGGGTGAGTGGATTCCGAACAAGTTCGGCGGTCGTGAGAACCTGGAAGCGATCGACCTGATCAAGGAACTCAATACCCAAACCCACCTGCAATACCCCGGCACATTGACCATCGCCGAGGAATCGACCGCCTGGGCAGGCGTGTCGCGCCCCACGTACGTGGGCGGCCTGGGATTCAGCCTGAAGTGGAATATGGGATGGATGAACGATACCACCCGCTACATGCGGCACGAATCTATCCACCGCAAGTATCATCACGACGAGTTGACCTTCAGCCTGATCTATGCCTTCCACGAGAATTTCGTGCTGCCGCTGTCTCATGACGAGGTCGTACACGGCAAGGGCTCGCTCTTGGATCAGATGCCGGGCGACTTGTGGCAGAAGTTCTCGAACCTGCGGCTGCTGTTCGCCTATATGTGGACACACCCCGGCAAGAAGCTGCTTTTCAT
This sequence comes from Pirellulales bacterium, assembly GCA_036490175.1. Classification (NCBI taxonomy): domain Bacteria; kingdom Pseudomonadati; phylum Planctomycetota; class Planctomycetia; order Pirellulales; species Pirellulales bacterium. The sequence goes on from DASXEJ010000285.1 coordinate 5,446, forward strand.
GGGGAACGAGATCGGCCAGTGGAACGAATGGAATTACGACACCAGCCTGCAATGGGACCTGATGCAATGGGAATCGCACCAGGGGCTGCAAAAGTTGGTGCGCGATGTCAACCATCTGTATCAGCGCGAGCCCGCGCTGCATCAGGTCGACTTCGAATCGGCTGGCTTCGAGTGGATCGATTGCCACAATTGCGACGAAAGCGTGCTGGGTTACATTCGCCGCGCCAGAAACTCGAGCGATTTCCTGGCGATTGGCTGTAACTTCACGCCGACCCCACGCGTGCAGCATCGCATGGGAGTGCCCGAGCTGTGCTGGTACGAAGAGGTGCTCAACAGCGATTCGACGTACTACGGTGGCTCGAACCTGGGGAACGGGCCAGGCATTATGGCCGAAGAGATTCCCTGGCACGGTCGTCCGTACTCAGTGCAAATCGTGCTGCCGCCCTTGGCACTGACGGTATTGAAACCGCGGCGCTAACGATCTCCATGCTCGTGCCTCGGACGCATGACGGGGCACGAGCATGAAGGACAAGATTGGTGGAACTAACGGGCCAGACGCCTGCGGTGTCTGGCGGCGAGCGTCAGGCAGAGGGCCCCTAATCCGGCCAGCACCAATGACGAGGGCTCTGGGTTGCGCGCCATGGGCACGCCGCTGACCGCTGCCAGAGCGTCCAACGCACGGCTCGCAGCGAGACCCTGGCCATTACCGGACTCAATGTCGTTGTTGTTGAAGTTCAGGAAAGCGGCCGGATCGATGTCCCCCGGGCCGCCAAGAACGTTGAAGACGACCTGGCCGAATATTAGCCCCGTGCCGAGGCCATGCGCCCAATCACTTGGGATGGCGACGTTTCCGTCGGCCACGATCTGGGCGAGCGGCAACGTCATCACGCCATTCACGAACTGGCTCATCAATGGCGCATCTGTGAAAACGTTGCCGCCGAGGGGCCCGTACATGCCAGTGAAGCTCATCGTCTGTCCGTTCATTGAATTCGGAGTCTTCACGGCAAACTCTGAGAACGTGTAGCCTAGCGGCCCAACATTGATGCCGCCGCCGACTGTGCCATTCATGACGCCGGCATCCGGTGAAATGATTGGATTGCCATCGACGCCTCCATTCGGCGCGATGACCGGGCTGCCGCTGTACCACCAGCTGTCGCGGTACAACGAGTCGGATCCTGTCGATCCGCCCGCGGCAAAGAGAGTCGCCGCCCCCTGCAACGAAGATTGGTTACTCAAACCCGATTGCTGCAGCGGTTCCGCGTCGCCGCTGCCGAACTTGATGTCCTGGACGAACAGCGAAGGTCTATCGCCGACTCCTTTTGCCGTGAGATCGGCTTCGTTGATTTGCACGCCAATCGTGAAGACCTTGTCGCCAGGAACGGCCGTTGTGTTAACGGCCATGACAACTAATGAAATCGCTTTCGCGTTACTAGTCGTCAAGGTTGCCGCAAGAAGGCAGATCCCCCGGAAGTACTTCACGATTTACCCCTTCTATTTCCGTATCGCGATGGCCGCTGCACGAGAGCGACCCACAACCTACCGCAGCCAAGCATGGATTGCGAGCGGTGATTGCATAAATTTAGCGAGGACCTCCGTAGCGTCCCCACGCCTGTCTTCAGCGGCCCCGCCTGCGGCATCAGTGGCGGCGCCGCATCGACTCAGTCGGCTTAGTCGCCTGACTCACTGTCGTCAAAATCGGTTTCGGCGCGGTCGCGGCGCATATCGGGTTGGCGAACCCATTTCAGACCAGATTCCTGCTGGATGCTATTGTTCCAAGCGCTGAGCAGTTGCCGTTGTCGTGGTTCGTCGACGCGGGCGTAGGTGAAATAATCGTCTGCCAAGAAGCTGCGGCGCAACACTTCATTGCCTGGCTCGTACTCCATGACCTGGAAAACATAAATGATGGTCTGAGGATTGTTATAGGCGAGACTTTTCCCTTTTTCTGGCTGGCTAAAGACCACCTGCATGAAATCGTTGCCAGCGTCTTCGATACCCGTCACCGAACTCAAACGAGGCGGCACGCGGTTGTTAATGTTAGGCGTGCTGCCATACGTCAGCCAGGAGAAAGGATCTGGCTTGACGATCGGCAGACCGTCGCGAACGGCTAACTCGCCCAACGTTATGGAGTCTTTTGTCGCCGTTTCGGAAAGCGTCTTAGCATGTTCCGCCGCCGGCTTGCGCGCTTCGATCATCTTGCTGGCCCTGACAACTTCGTCGCGGACCTCGCTCAGCTCGGGCACGCGGGCCGGTTCTTGTTCGGTCTTCCAAGCCAGGTAGCGATTGCCGGCGGAGTCGACGGACATGCCTGCCTGGTAGAGCTGCCACGAACCAAAGGCGTAGGGGACAAACGGTGTTCCCTGACCTACGAACGATTCGCCGATCCCGTCGACCTCGCGCAACTCATAGCCGGTGAGTAAGTTCGTCGTGTGGGTCGCAAGATGGTATTCCGCGGCCAGGGCATTGAAATCCAAGGACTTTGGTGGAGCTAGAGTCTTGTCGGTTTCGTGTTTCACTTCCCAACGGGTGCGATCGTTTCCGTACTTGACCATCTTTTCTCGCACCTGAGTCAAGACCTCTTGCATTTTCTCCGCAGCCTTGACGCGTGCTAATTCGGCACGAATGTCGGGCTCGACCTTCCAGAGCGGATCATACTTCGGAGGAGTAACGTCGGTCGGCAGCGCATATTCGTCCTTCAGACTCATGACCTTGGGGTCTGGCTTCTTTGGCGCGGACGACTCGTCGGTCGGCTCCTTTTCCGCGTCTGCTGCGGGCTTCGCAGCAGCCGGCGCATCGGCCGCGGCTTGAGCAGTACCGTTTTTCGTGTCCTCGGACTTCTCGTCCTCAGCCTGGTCAACGTTGGCTAACGCCAATTCCGTTCCCAGCAATCCTCGGGAATCGCGACTTTGCTGGGGCGGGGCAGCCGGTTTGGATTCAGGCGCCGCTTCGCTCGCAGGAGCATCGGCCGCGGGCGGAGTCGCCTCGTCGGACTTTCCGCCGGACTTCTCGTCGTCGGCAGGCTTCTCGGCAGAAGAGTCCGCCTCTCCGGCGGGGGCTGTTTCGGATTTTTCGGCGTCGGGCTTATCGCCCGCGGAGGCACCGGCCTCGGGATTCGGGATATCGAGGTTGCCGCTGTAGAGATAGCGGGTGTCTTTGCTCCTTTCGTACTCATTGACGATTTCCGGGTACGAAACAGAATCCAGGTCTTCGAATTGCTCGTATTCGGCGGTGAAGTATTGGATGGCAACCTTGGCCGGAATCTTGAAGCCTGGCACCGGGGCGCCCGGCTGCGGCTCGTTGAACTTATAGGTATCGAAGAGCTTTTGCACTGCGGCGTCGTCCGGTTCGGCGACCTTGTCGACAAAATCGGCAACGGCCACGGGAATCGCCTCGATCACGGCCCGATTGTTCAGACGCTGGTACGACTCCCAACGCTCCGCGGGCGTGGTTTGCTGGCTGCCAGCGTACCCCTCGACAAGGCGCCGCGATAAGAGCTCAGTCCGCAGTGCGTCGTAAAGCTGTCGGCGGCTGATGCCACCCTTGCGCCCGCTCATCGACTGCAAGATTTCAGCAAATTGCTCGCCCGTAAGCCGATCGTTGCTAAACAGTTGCAAAATGCGCGTAATTTCATCGTCGGTGATCTTCATGCCCATTTGGTCGGCCTTGCGGGCCCGCAGCATGGTATCGACGACGTCGGATTCGCTATCCGGCCCGAAATATCCTTGCGCGTTATACCCAAACGCGGCCGCAATCGTTCGCTGGATGAACTGGTTTGCCAACGCGCGCGAAGCGAGCATCCGTTGCAGTTCGGATTCGTGAATGTTTCCGTACAGGACCGTCTCGGCAACGACCGGATCGTCACCCGTGCCGCGGCCACTTCGCATGCCGAACAAGGGATCAAAAAATACGAAGGCGATCATGGCCAAAACGCCCACGACGGCCATCATCCAGCGCTCGTTTTTTCGAAAGACTGCGAACGGGCTAGCCATGGAAAATATCCTCGTAGACCACGGCAAATGGCAGGCAACAAGCCTTGACAGCCGGGTAATCGAAAGGTTAAGGAGTGATCGTCTGGCCCACGGGGCGCGACGGTTCCGATTGTAGGAATAATCGACGTAAATGCAATCTCAAACAGGAGTCACGTCGATTCCAGGCGGCGTGGTCGCACAGCGGCAAAGATCATGCTCGACGCGACACGTCGCGGTCGTGCCCCCCGGCTCGCGGGTGGTGCTCGATCGATCGTAACGGTCAATATGAGCGGATCGCAGCGACTACGACGGTCGTGGGATAGCAATATTACGTAACTGGCGAGGTCACCCGCCGACAGCTGATAACCAGTCTGATGCTTGTTGCGACCGCTTGATGCTCGGCGCGTCGTCGCGGACACCGATCAGACAGAACCTCTCGACTGGCACGAACGGACAACATGGCGCGGAAATCGGCGGAATCCAAGAAACGATCGTTGGTAATTGTCGAGTCGCCCGCCAAGGCGCGCACGATTAGCAAGTTTCTAGGCGCCGGCTACGTTATCGAGGCCAGCATCGGCCACGTTCGCGACCTGCCGCAGGGTGCCAAGCAGATACCTGCCGAATTCAAAGGCGAGGATTGGGCGTATCTGGGCGTTAACGTCAATAACGGCTTCGACCCAGTTTACATCATTCCGCCCGGCAAGACGCAGCAGGTCCGCAAGCTGAAGGGGCTACTCAAGGACGCCGACGAACTTTACCTGGCGACGGACGAAGACCGCGAAGGGGAGGCCATTAGTTGGCACCTGCGCGAGTTGCTCAAACCGAAAGTGCCCGTACGGCGATTGGTCTTTCACGAGATCACGTCCGAGGCAATCCACGCTGCGCTCGAGCATCCGCGCGAAATCGACGACGATCTTGTCAAGGCGCAGGAGACGCGCCGCATTGTCGACCGGTTGTATGGTTACGAGGTTTCGCCGCTGCTGTGGCGCAAAGTGCGTCCCAGGCTGTCGGCCGGCCGTGTGCAGAGCGTGGCGGTGCGTTTGATAGTCGAGCGCGAACGCGAGCGGATGAGCTTTGTGTCGGCCAACTACTGGGACTTGCTAGGCACGTTTGCCAAAGCCACCGGCCAAACCCTGCAAGCCGGTATGCAGAGCTATCAAAAGCGCCGCGTGCCCGCCGCCAAGGATTTCGATCCAGCCACCGGCAAGCTCAAAGACCCGGCCCTGCTGTTGCTCGATTCTCAGGGCGTGCTCGACCTGGCTGCCCAGCTCAAGCCGGCCGAGTTCCGTGTCACGACCATCGACGACAAGCCGTACACGACCAAGCCCTACCCGCCGTTCACCACCAGCACATTGCAACAGGACGCCAATCGAAAATTTGGCTTCACGGCGCGGCGCACGATGCAGGTGGCGCAAAGCTTGTACGAAAACGGCCATATCACGTACATGCGTACCGATTCGACGAATCTGGCCTCGGTGGCCATCGCAGCAGCGCGCGAGTTGGTGGCGTCGCAATACGGCAACCAGTTTCTTCCCGACGCGCCGCGCGAGTACCGCACCAAAGTCAAAAACGCACAAGAGGCGCACGAAGCGATTCGGCCGGCCGGCCATCCCTTCGCGCTGCCCGAGACGTTGCGTAACGCGCTGTCGGCCGAGGAATTCAAGCTTTACGATTTGATCTGGAAACGGACCGTCGCTAGCCAAATGTCCGATGCGCGGGGACGGCGCATTTCGATCACGATCGAAGGGGGCGACGCTTTGTTTCAAGTCGGTGGTAAGACCATCGATTTCCCCGGCTATCTGCGGGCTTACGTCGAAGGGGCCGACGATCCGGCCGCCGAACTGGCCGACAAGGAGACCGTGCTCCCCGATGTGCAAGTGGGCGAGGACCTTAGTTGCCAAGACCTACTGCCGAAAGAGCACAACACGCAGCCGCCGGCGCGCTTCAACGAAGCCACGCTTACCAAGGCGCTCGAAGAATTGGGCATTGGTCGCCCGAGTACGTACGCCGTGATCATCGAGACCATCCAAGCGCGCGAGTACGTCGTCAAACGCGGCAACGCGCTGGTGCCGACGTGGGTGGCCTTTTCCGTTTCGCAATTGCTCGAGATGCATTTGCCGGACCTGGTCGACTATCGTTTCACCGCGCAGATGGAAGACGATCTAGATGCCATCAGCCGTGGCGAGCGGACGTACGTCGACTACCTGAATCAGTTTTACTTCGGTAAAGACCACGACGGACTGAAAAAGCAACTCGAGAACAAGGTCGGCGAGATCGACGCCCGCGATGTCAGTCGCATTTTGTTGGGCCAGCCCGCGGGGGGTGAAGTAATTTTCGTCCGCGTTGGCCGGTATGGCCCGTTTCTCGAACAAGGGGAACGTCGTGCGAGCATACCCGAATCGGTTTCTCCCGATGAGCTGACGCTCGATGCCGCTCTCAAATTGCTCGACCAGGCGGCCGAAGGGGACAAGCCCCTCGGACATGACCCGGCTACGGGCAAGCCAGTGTACATGAAGACCGGCCGTTTTGGTCCCTACGTGCAACTTGGCAATCCCGACGAGGAAGAGAAGCCGAAGAACGCTTCGCTGCTCAAGGGCATGCGGCCCGAAGACATGACCGTCGACGTCGCGCTCAAGTTGTTATCGCTGCCGCGCGAGTTGGGAGTTCATCCGGAGACGACCCAGAAGATCACCGCGTACAACGGCCGCTTTGGACCATATATCAAGAGCGGCGAAGAGACACGCAGCTTGCCGGCCGACCTTTCGCCAGTCGATGTGACATTCGAACAAGCCCTCGAGTTGCTGGCGCAGCCCAAAAAGCAGCGACGCGGTTTTGGCGCTCCGAAAGAACCGCTGAAAGTGCTGGGAACTTCGCCCGTGACGAAGCAGGAAATCAAGCTGCTCGAAGGACGTTACGGTCCGTATGTCACCGATGGCGTCACCAATGCTTCGCTCCCGAAGCAGCAGCCGGTCGAAGAGGCCACGCTCGAGCAGGCTCTGGTGCTATTGGCGGCCCGCGCCGCGGCCGGCCCCCCAGAACGTCCCGCCGGACGGGGCAGGGGAGCACGCAAGAGTGCAGCCCCGAAGGCGTCCACCGGCGACGGCGCGACAAAGCCCGCGCGCAAGACTGCCAAGAAGAAAAAGCCTTCGGGCAAATCCGCCTAGTCCACTTGGCAATGGTCGCCATGGATGTTCGTTGATCATTCGTGGATGGCGGATAATCAGCAGCCTGCTACCAGGTTACTTTTAGGCCGGGCACGGCTTGCTTCAATTCGTCGATCCCTTCCTCACTGACCTGTGTAAAGCTAAGGTCAAGTTGCTTAAGCTTTTTCAAGTCGTGCAATTGCTTGAGCGCGTTGTCGGTCACCTCGGTGCCGGCCAGGCTAAGCGTGTTGAGATTTGCGAGTCCTGCCAGATTCGCAATTCCGGCGTCCGTCACCCGGGTCGCCTCCAGGTTGAGATACTGCAGGTTCTTCATGCCCTTCAGATTCTGCAGTCCGGCATCCGTGACTCGCGTCGACCAGAGATCGAGGCGTTCCAGACCGGTTAGCCTCACCAGGTGCGTAAGGCCTTCATCGGTAAGCGACGTTTCGGCGAAGTCGAGCACCTTGAGGTTCTTCAACCCCTCGACGGCAGCCAAGCCAGGCCCTTTCACGGCCGTGTCGCGCACTTCGAGCCGTTTCAATTGCTTGAGGTTTTTCAAATGCACCAAACCCGCGTCACCCACCTTGGTGCGTAGCAAATATAACTCATCAAGTGCCACCAGTGGCTCCAACTCGGCCAGTCCGTCGTCACTGACGCGCGTGTCCTCCAACCACAGCCCCTTCAGCTTGGCGAGCTTGCGAATCGACTTCAGCCCTTCGTCGGTGACACCTGGATTGCGCAATTTGAGCCGTTCCAGGTTGGCCAGGGCTGTTAGGTGCGCCAGACCTGCATCAGTGACTCCGACGCAGCCCCGCAAATCGAGGACGCGCAGCTTCGCGAGCGGCGCCAGCCTGGCTAGCCCGTCGTCTGCGGTGTTCGTGTAAAGCAGGTGCAATTGCTCGAGCTGCGACAACTTCGCCACGTTCGACAGTCCGGCATTCGTGACCTGCGAGCAGCGTCGCAAGTTTAACGACTTCAGCCCCTTCAACGCTGCCAGCTTGTCGAGTCCCTCGTCCGAGACGCTGGTGTTCTCTAGAGACAGATCCTTGAGCTTTGCCATTTTGGCGATTGCGGCAAGTTGCACGTCGCCCACGCCCGGACCGGTCACGGCCAGAGCTTCAAGCTGCCCCAGTGGCGTGAGTAGCGCCAGGTCGGTATCCGTTACCGGATGCTCACCGAAGTCGACGCCGGTCACTTGCCTGGCGTCGTTCAATTTGACCGTCGCGCCGAGCGATTCGAGAGTCGCTGCCGCAGCCGAGTCGTCGGCGCGCGCGCCGCCAAGGGCAGCAAATGTCAGGAACGAGGTCGCCAGGAAAAGCACGAAGGCCACGCGTGGGAGTCGTTTCACGGAAGCATCTCTCAATTCAGGGGTACGATAATGGCCACGATCGCGCTCGGCAAGAACGCATCAACCCAGAACAAAAGCAAAAGGCTGCCAGGGAGGATCGCGCCAACCCTGGCAGCCTGCTGATATCGGAATGTCACGCGAACGCGAGTTGGTCGCTGCCTAAAGCGTGTAGCCCTCGCGATAGGTGGGACGGATCATGGCGTCCAACTCGGGCGCGCCGGTGGCTTTCAAAGCCTTGGCGTCCCAGTCGATCTTCTTGCCGCTCCACACGGCCAGGTTTCCGAGCAGCACGATCTCGGTCAATGGGCCGGAGTAGTTCGGGAAGTTTGACGTGGGTTGCTTCCCTTCCTTGATGGCGTTGGCGAACTCCGTAAAGTGGTACGGCGGACGTTCGAGATCGAGCTTGGGTTTCTCCATGCCTTCAGGTAGGTAGAACTTATCGGCGTAGTCGCCCGGCGAGTAGAGCGAGGCTTTGTCACCGATCAACAAGGCGCCTGAGATCGCCGTTTCGAACTTCTCGGCCTTGTCCTTCTTCGGTCCATCCTTGTTGGCCTCGGTCGGCCACTTCACCTTCTCGAACAGTTCGAACGGAGGCAGCTTCTTACCGTCGTACCAGGTCATACTTAACGCCGGACGTTTGTCGGTAGCAGGGAACTCAAACTTGATGATCGACCAACTCGGGTAGGTCTCATTGTTATGGCCCGAAGTTTGCGCTTCGACCGACGTCGGATGCTGCAGATCGAGTGCCATGTACGGCATGTTCATCGTATGGCAGGCCATGTCACCCAAGGCGCCCGTGCCAAAGTCCCAGTACCCGCGCCAGGAAAACGGGTGATAACCAACGGCATACGAGCGATACGCTGCTGGACCAATCCACAAATCCCAGTGTACGCCGGTGGGGACTTCGGCCTCAGGCGGACGCCCGTCGCCTTGCGCCCAAACAGGGCGGTTGGTCCACACATGGACCTCCTTGACGTTGCCCAGCGCGCCCGACTTCACCGTTGCCGCGGCTTGACGCAACCCGAAATTGGCGGTTCCCTGGTTCCCCATCTGCGTGACGACTTTCATTTCGCGGGCGACATCGCCCAGGCGGCGTGCCTCGTAGATGGCGTGTGTCAGAGGCTTTTGCGTGTAACAGTGCTTGCCCATTCTCATTGCCATGAGCGTGGCCGCGGCATGCGTATGATCGGGCGTGCTGATCGTGACGGCGTCGATGTTCGGTCCCATCTCATCGAGGAGTTTGCGAAAATCGTTGTACTTCTTTGCACCTTCGAAGGTCTTCTCGGCCTTGCCCAGGATGTTATCGTCGATATCGCAAATGGCCACGACGTCGCCGTTGCGGCTGGCATCTTTCGAGTCGCTGCTGCCCTTTCCACCGACGCCGATACAAGCAAATCGAATGCGCTCGTTGGCCGACTTGCTTTCCTCGGCCTGTGCTCCGGCCGCGGCCCAGAAGCCGACGCCGGCCGCCGTGGTGGCCTTGAGGAAGTCACGCCGATTCGTGTCATGACTCATTTCCGAAACTCCTTGAATGAATGGGAGAGTTTGTTTCCGCCGTGCGAGTGCTGCCTGTGAGGCTCTGTGGTCGACGCGTCGTCTGCGCGATGTCGTCGTTCGAGATACGGTCGGCGAGGCTCTGGGGTCTTTCCGGGGCGGGTCCTCGCGACGCGCCACGGGAGGAATGCTGGCGCTTGATGTCGCCGGCCGGGTGGACACCACGACCGACTCAACTCACTGGATGCAGCCCCCCGGCAGCATGATCGAGCGAGTAAGGCAGGCGTGGCCAAAAGGTCCGTCGCAACCTTGCGGACGACGGGGCGCCGGCGACACGTATTTCGCACCAGTTAGACAATAACCGAACGACGTGCAGGCTGCAATCAACCTCGCCATGCGAGCCTTGCCCGGGCCGCACTGGGGGCAACGCGACTAGTCGCGAGGGCAATAGAGGGTCCTGCACCGTCACGCGTTGAGATGCCGACGCCCAGCCAACCATCCGCCAGACCAATGGTCCCACAGCCGGGATGGACTAAGCCGCCGCCGGCAGCACGTATTGGAGGATCGCGAAGTAATGCACCGCACTGCCGGCGATCACAAAGACGTGCCAGACGGCGTGCAGGTACAGTGCCTTGCGATCGAAGGTGAGAAAGATCGTCCCCACGCTATAGCACGCTCCGCCGGCCAGCATCAGCCACAGGCAGCCCGACGGGATGAGTTCGATCATGGGTTTGGCGGCCACGACCGGCAGCCAGCCCATGCACACGTAAGCGTAGGTCGATACCGCTTCGACGCGATGGGCCCATACCACCTTGGAGAAAAAGCCAAAGAAAGCGATGGTCCACATAGCAGTCATGAGCAGCCACCAATAGCCTCCGCGGAGATATTCGAGGGCCAGCGGCGTGAACGTGCCAGCGATCAATAGATAAATGCAGCCCTGGTCGAGCATGCGGAAGATTCGCCGCGCGCGAGGGTGCTGAAACACATGCGACAATGTCGAGGCGGCATACACGGCCACCAGCGACGCGCCGTAAATCGAGCAGCCGATGATTTCCCGCGCCCCGGCGTATTTGACGGCCAGGGTAACCATGGCCACCGATCCGACGAGGCTCATAGCCAGGCCGATACCATGAGTAATGCTGTTGGCGATTTCATCCTCGATGCGCGGCAATGTGGCGCCGCTGGCATCGAAAGCACTATCGATTTGCATGGCGATTTCCTCGAACAAGCTCGACCACGTCCTGAGTCTGGAATCGAGCGCCGCTTATCGAGTACGGCTCGTCGATTGAAGCAGCGTCACGATGTTTGTACATCCCTAATTTAATACGCGGTGGATTCTGGGGAAGTTGCTTCACGGGCGTTGTGTCGAGCAAAAAGGGGCTAAAGCATGCGTCCCGAGGGCTTGATCCTACAGAATCGGCTTTCAATCGGAAGCGTCTGCGGGGGGCTGAACCGTGTGCTAGTTACGTTTCCCCGGTACGCCCGCCGAGCCTATGCCCGAGTCCACGCCTTTGGCGGTGACCTTAGGCGCAACGCATTTTATTCGCTCGTCCGGGCGGCGTATTGCCGAGGATGTCATTAAGGGCATCTGCCATTTAGAAATATCGAACCGCCGCGCGATTGGCTGGCGGAAATCCTTGAGGGCGGGCATCAATGGGCAGCCAGCGTCGGCATGAATTGCCCTAGCGCATCGTCTTCGCCCGCTTGTGCATCCCTCGCCCGCCAATTTAGACTCTCCAAGACACGGTCCGGCCCTGTGACGGCTCTGAATAGCACGCCGCGCAGAGTCCCTGTCGAGCACCCTGCGGCACTTCCTTTTGATGGAGAGAGACATGTCGAAATCGTCAGCGTCGATGCGAAATACTGTCGGCCATGTTACGTCGCTGCGCAAGCTGGCAGAGCCGTCCCGCCGACCGATGGCACGGCGACGTTTTTTGGGCATTGCCGCTGCAAGTGCCGGGACGGCGCTGGTGGGGCTGTCGCGACGTACAGCGGCAGCGGCTGACGACTTCGGTGGATTCATCATGGGGATGCAGACTTATTCGTTGCGCGACTTTCCGGTCGACAAGGCATTGGAGTTGTCGAAGCAGTTAGGTGTATCGACGATTGAGTTCGCCAGCGGGCATCTCGGCACAAAGGCCCCGCAGGCCGAGATCGACGCCGTAAAGAACAAGGTGCAAAGTCTAGGCCTAAGGACGCTTTCGCACGGCGTGAGCCCCTTCACGAGTGACCATGAGGCCAATCGCAAGATCTTTGAATTCGCCAAGCGCTTGGGAGCGAGGAACTTGTCGGCCGATCCCACCGAGGATTCGTTCGACAGCCTCGATCGGCTGGTGGCCGAGTTCGACATCCGCATTGCCATTCATAATCACGGTCCCGGCGCGCGCTACGACAAGGTGGCCGACGTTCTCAAAGCGATCAAGGGCCGGCATCCGTCGATCGGTGCTTGTGCCGATTTGGGACATTACATTCGCGCCGGCGAGGATCCCGTGCGCGCCATCACGCTGCTGGCCGGACGGCTGTACGGAGTCCACCTCAAGGATTTCGCCGAGCCCAAGAAGGACGCGCAGGGTGTGATTCTGGGACGTGGGCAGTTGGATCTCGAGGCAACGTTCCGGGCCTTGCGAAAGGCAGATTTTCCGGCCGATGCCTGCCTAGCCTTGGAGTATGAAGAGAAGCCCAAGGATCCTATCGACGATATCCGCGCCTGCCTGGCTGCGGCATCGGAAGGGGCCAAGCGCGCACACGGCTAAATGGGCTTCGCGCGGCGCGCTCCGTCCCAACGGAGGGCTCACGCGGCGTGCTGGTTGATCCGTCACGCAAATGCGTCAACACGCGCCACGCGGAAGGAAGGTCGATCAATGCTAGGCAGCGGTCGATTTCCCACCGCGCGGCGCGGTGTCGAGAATGCTCTCATTGCTCGGTGATGTCGCGTTCTAGGCGTCGAATTCCTGGCGCTGTCGATCGTCGGCATCACGCAATTCAGTGCCAAGTAGTGTTCTCACGCGTTGTACCAGTCACGCCACCGTTTAATGCGTCCGTGAGCAGTGAGCTGTCGCTCAAGGCGATGCGCGGGGCTGGCAGCAGGACGAGCTCCGGCCAGAGCGTGCCATCGGACATGGATCGCCACTTGCCGACGCTCTCGTCCAAGCGAGCCATCTGACGACTGTGTTCGCGATCGACGTACAGCGTGTCGCAGATCATGCTGACCATCTCGAACGTTCCCAGGGCGCAACGCTGCCCATTCGAGGAATCCTCGAGATGCACGATTGTCGGGGTTTCGGTCCACAGCAGGCTGAACTGTCCCCCGATTTTCCGCCGGCACCAAAGGTTGTTACGGAAGCACGCGGCTTCCAGTTCCTTAGGACCCATGCGCAAGCTGGAACCGATCGCCCGATAGACCGTTGCCGGCCCGAGGACGGTCTGCGTGCCACTCGCCGGATTTCCTGCCCACATCAACAAGTATCGTTCCCTAACTTCGACGTCATTTGACGATTCACCAATGACCACAAGCAGTCTCCCATGCGTTCTTGCCGTGTGATCAGCACCATCGCTCTATATCTCTAATTGCGAAAACCAGGGGAAACCGGACGCGAAATCTGGACGTTTTTCCGAAAAACCTCGGAAAAGTATAAAAAATCAGTCAAAAAGCACCCCCGCCGCGAGATTTGGGGGAATGGGAAACATGCCATTGCCATCAGTGATCGATCACTAGCGTGGTAGCCGCAGCTGACAGTACGCTCGCATGGTCGGCGCCCGCGCGCAGTAGCTAGTCTGCAGGAACGGACCGAAAAAGAGGTCTCGCGTTATGAACGCGTTGCCTCTTCAACACAGCAGATGGGCGACCAAATTAAACATCAATTTCCTCAAGCGCGTCGCACCCTAGTCCGCAGAATTTATCCATCAAGATTTTTGCATGCGTCGCAGGATATTCTGCTCGCAAGGGTCAAGATGGCGCAAGCCGGCGACCAGGAACCTCAAACCAGCAGGTGCAATACGCACCGAGCGGACGAGCGGATGCATTTCGCGGCGCCACCATAGACGAACACGACGGGGAGACGTTGTTGATCGCAGGGAATCTTGGGGACCCGATGGCGTGCAACGCTTCACCAGCCAAGGGAGCAGCCGGCATGCGTCGCCGCAAGCAAAAGGAAATAATCGGTCGAATTCCCACATGAAGGTGCGCCGAGTCGTCATGCATTTGTCGCGCGTGGGAACATCAAGCAGGCAATTCTCGACCACTGCGCGACTTGTGGCGACAGTTTGCTGACCCGCTGCACGGTCGAGTATGTTGGCCGAGTACGCGGCATCGGCGTTGACGTCTGCCGCACACTTCGGCACATGTTTGACGAGGCGCTAAGTGACTTGGGTTCAGGTTTACGATCCGCTCGGGTCGCCGCTGGCGTCCACGCTATTGGCGGCCGCACCGGTGTGCTTGCTGTTGGGAATGTTGGTGTGGGGCATCGCGGCCGAACTTGCGGCGCTGGTCGGCATGTTGGCTGCCCTGGCTGTCGCGATCTTTGGATTCGGAATGCCGCTCCAACCGGCACTTGCCGCCGCTGTCCACGGCGCGGCGTTCGGATTACTGCCTATTGGCTGGATCGTCGTGGCGGCAGTCTTCATGTTTCACCTCACCGTTCTGTCGGGCCAGTTCGACGTGGTGAAGCGATCGGTGAGGGCCATCTCGCCCGACCAACGCATGCAAGCGCTGCTGATCGCCTTCTCGTTCGGCACGTTCGTGGAAGGTGCGGCCGGATTTGGCACTCCGGTGGCAATTTCGGCCGCCTTGTTGATCGGCCTGGGGTTTTCACCTCTTTATGCCGCGGGGCTCGCACTGTTGGCCAACACCTCGCCTGTGGCGTTTGGCGCGCTGGGCACTCCCATCATCACCCTGGCGAAAGTTTCGGAATTGAAGGAAATTCTCCTGTCGCAGATGGCCGGACGCCAGCTGCCGTTGTTTTCGCTCATCGTGCCAGCTTGGCTGGTGGCGGTGATGTCGGGCTGGCGTGGCGTGCGTCAGTGTTGGCCGGCGATCTTGGTCTGCGGAGGCAGCTTTGCGACGCTCCAGTTTATTACCTCGAATTTTCACGGCCCCGCGCTGGTCGACGTCGTGGGTGGTTTAGGATCGCTGGTCGCACTGGCCATATTCCTGAGATTCTGGCAGCCGGCCGAGGTGTGGCGCTTTCCAGACGCACCGCCCATTGTGCCGGACGCGCAGCCTCTCACGCGGCGGCAAATCGTGCATGCCTGGATGCCGTGGGCTCTCTTGTCGGTGATGGTTTTTTTGTGGGGTTGGCCGTCGTTCAAGGCGCAGCTCAATGGCGAAGCGCCCAGCGGGACAAACTTATTGGCCGGCATCAGTAAGTTCACTTGGAACGTGCCTGGACTGCACAACGTGATCTATCGCACGGCGCCGGTTGTGGAATTGCAGTCCGGTGACCAACACGCGGCTGACGCGGAAAAGGCGATCTACGAATTCAATTGGTTATCTGCGACCGGCACCGGCATTTTTCTGGCCGCCGTGCTGTCGGCGTGTTGGCTGCGCATCGGCCCAGGCGCCTTCGTGCGGCAGTTTCTCGACACCCTATGGCGCATGCGGTTGGCGTTGCTGACGATTGCTTGCATGCTGGCCCTGGCGTTTGTCACCAAGTACAGCGGGGCGGATGCGACACTGGGGCTTGCCTTCACCCACACCGGCTGGCTGTATCCATTCTTTGCGCCGCTATTGGGCTGGCTGGGAGTGGCGTTGACAGGTTCTGATACGTCATCGAATGCGCTCTTCGGCAGCCTGCAGCGAATCACGGCCGAGCAACTGCAACTCTCCCCGGTGCTCATCGTTGCTTCCAATAGCACAGGTGGGGTGATGGGCAAAATGATCGATGCTCAGAGCATCGTTGTGGCGGCCGTCGCCACCGAGCAAACCGGAGGCGAAGGCGCGATTTTGCGGTTTGTCTTTCCGCATAGCGTGGCGCTGGCATGCCTGGTGGGACTTTTGACGCTGGCCCAGGCGTATTTTCTGTCGTGGATGATCCCCACAGGATAGTGCGATGCTGGGGCCCGTATTTTGGATGGAATTGCGCACCCGCTCGCGGCGGCGCCGTTTGTTTGTGGCGCGGACATTGGGCACGATCGGCCTCTCGCTCGTCCTGACAATCGTGTATTTCAACTTTCGATGGGATACGGCAGCGCGGCCGACCCGACCCGTGCGCACGTCCTCTGGGCAAATTGTTTACCAGTACGTGGCCCCCGAGCCGATTGGGCCCGATGGCCGTCAGAGCATCCGACAGCTGGCGCAACTCGGCGCCCAGATGTTTTGTACCTATGCAATCTGCCAGTTTTTCCTGCTGCTGGTCATCACGCCTGTCTATTGCGCGGGTTGCATTGCAGGCGATCGCGAGCGGCGCGTGCTGGAAATGGTATTTCTCAGCCGGCTGTCGAACATCGAGCTCATTACAGGCAAATTCCTGGTCCGCCTGATGGAACTGGGGATGTTGGGCCTGACGGGCTTGCCCTCGCTATTTCTTTGTCTGTTGTTGGGAGGCGTTTCCTGGTCGGGATTGCTTACCGTGGGTCTGCTAACCCTGGTGATGATTGCGTTTGCGGCTGCTGTCGCCTTGTTGGTTTCGATCGTGGCGGCACGCGTTCTGTCGGCGGTCGTGCTGACGTACATGGTGCTGTTGATCGTGTGGGCCGGGCTCCCCACGGTCGTGATCATGCGATACATAGGCAGCCCTGTACCGACGACGGGATCGACATTCCTGGCCATTGCCTTGAATCCGGCGATGGGCATCGCCACGGCGAGCCTCCCGCAGTTTGGCGCTGCGGGCGTCGGCAATCCTTGGTTCGAATCGTACAAATATTGCATCGGCGTGTACGGCGTCGGAACGATTGGTTTGCTGCTCTTGTCCCTGCTGGTTGTGAGGCGCCTGGGACTATGGGCGTCGCGCGAGCGAGTTCCGCGCGGAACCCGGCGCGAGCTCAAGAAGGTGGCCCGCCGCGTATGGGACAACCCCGTTGCCTGGCGCGAGGTAAAGACGATCGCCGTTCATCGACGAATGCGCTGGGCACGTATCTTCGCGCTAATCTTACTCGTGCTTGTCAGCACGCCGGTGTGGGTCTTGTACCTGGCAGATCTGATCGAGCGTGGGCAGCCAATGACGCATGATATTCATCAATACACCATGGTGATCGCCTGTACGGCCGTGATTGCCTGGCTATTGATGGTCTTGCAGGGGAGCATGAGCTATGCCTTCGAGCGGGATCGAAGCACGCTCGACGCCCTGCTGACCACGCCGCTGTCGGGCCGACAAATCGTGCTGGGCAAACTAGCGGGGATCGTGCGCAGTTCGGCCTTTGCGCTGGGTGCCCCATTGTTCTTTATTGCGCTTGCAGTGTCGCATGGCGTAACGTCGTGGAGGGGAGCTCTGCTGGGAGTTGTGATCGTATTTGTGGGGGCGATGCTGGCAGCGTCCTGGGGATTGTGCTGTTCGATCTCGACGACGACAAGCGTCAAAGCGGCGACCTACGCATTCCTTGCCGCGCTGCTACTCTACATTGGAGTTCCGATGCTCTTAGGATCGGAATTGATCCTCAGTCATCGATTTCGTCGTGAGCTGATCCCTGCGACTTTGGTCAGCCCTACGCTGAACCTGGATTACGCCGTGTTTGAAAATCCCGATCACACTTCCCCGGAGCGTTACTCGGGCCACTGGCTATTCAAGGATTGGGATGAACGGGTGTTCTTGGCTTACATGTACGTTTCGCTGACGGCTGCCCTGAGCGTGGCATTCGCGTTGGTGAGCATGCAGCGAATCGACCGCTGGCATCGCGTGGGGCCGCGTGCGGCACCACCACCTGCTTCGCTCGTCTCGCCGGGAAGCACTACCTGAGAAAAGATTCCGACCAGCAGTTTTTGGAAATATCCGTGGGCCTGCTGGCCTGAACGCTGACATCGAGAGATTTGCTTGAATAGTTGCACGTGACATTTAGCGACGGGATTGAACGGCGGATGAAACCATTAACTAAGTCGAAATCGTCGTCGCGCCTGCCGCTAGCATGACCTGCGTTTGGCGGTGGTCATCGTGGCTACCAGGTCGAGCACCAGGCTAGCAACGTCGGCCGTCGATACTGTGGACAATGCCTGCCAGCCTGGCACGGCGTTGACTTCAATCAGGAAGAACTCCCCGTTACGGCCTGGCAGCACGTCGACGCCGGCCAACGGCGCACCAATGACCTCGGCCGCCCGGCG
Organism: Pirellulales bacterium; assembly: GCA_036490175.1. Lineage (NCBI taxonomy): Bacteria > Pseudomonadati > Planctomycetota > Planctomycetia > Pirellulales > Pirellulales bacterium. Next base: position 23,644 of record DASXEJ010000285.1, read on the forward strand.
GGCCAATTCGACGAGTGACGAATCGGGCGAAAAAGCCTCGGCCATAGCGCCGCGGCTAATATTGGTGCGCCAATCGTGCGGGTTGCGGCGGCGCATGCCGAGGACGTGTTCACCAATCACCAGCAAGCGCAAATCGAATCCTTCGTGCTCGATGAACTCCTGCAAGTACAGCACGGCGCCGAGCCCTTCGAGCATGCGAAAGGCTCGCTCGGCCAGTGCGGCGTCAGTGAGCCTGGTGATGCCGCGCCCTTCGGAACCAAACAACGGCTTCAAAACGACGTCGCTGCCTAATTCTGCAAATCCGGCCAACGCGTCTTCGGCGGTTTGGCATACGACGGTCCGAGGCACGCGCAAGCCGGCCGCGGCAAGACGTGCCGTCGCCAGGTATTTGTCGACGGCGGCCTCGATCGCCCGGGGAGGGTTCACAATCGCGACGCCCTCGGCTTCCAGCCGACCGAGGACATCCATGCGAAACACGACCTGCTCGAGCGAACCGGGCGGCATTGTGCGCACGATCAGGGCGTCGACCTTCGTCAGGTCCAATCCGCTAGACGAACATCGCTGTCCATTGGGCTCGGCAGCGACGACCAGTTGCCGGAACGTAGCTGAAGAGATTTGGTGTCGATCGCCGGCGGCGCGCGTCAGATCGCGCAGATACCAACTTGTCGGGGACCCCAACACCACGAAGTGCATTACGCGCTGTCCGCTTATGTGGTGAACGACTGTTGAATAACTTCCGGCAGAAGGGTGCCGAAGCGATGCGTGCGGCCCGAGTCGAGATTTATCAACGTCACCACGGCGGGGCTGAACAGATGGCGATCCACGCGGTAGAAATCTCGTTCATAGCGCTCGAAGATTGCGCGAAAAGGTTGGCCGTGATCCTCCGACGAGTTGCTGGGAATGCGCGGGCCGATGGCGATCAGATCTTCGTCGCTTCCGCGCACCCACAACGTGACTTCGGCCCCGTACAGAATGGAGTCATTTGTACGGCCGATCGCCGCTAGATCATCGACAGCCACAGGAGGAAGTGGTGCGACCCCGAAACCGCTTTCGATACGCGTCAAATCGAAACCGATTTCGTGCAGTTTGTGCAGGGCCGTCTCGATCGACCGCGCGACGATTTGCAAACCGCCAGCCTGACTTGCCGTGGGTGCCACCAGCAGCGTCAGCCGGTCGGGTGAGACCTGGCAGGCGGCTGCGAGATAGGCAATCACCTCGGGCGAGGGCATCTTACGCGTTTCCAATACGCCCACCGCGTCGAGCGTTGTTTCGCGGTGCCCAAGGCGCGCAAAAAGTTCCTCTTTGCCAGCGGCGGCACGCATCGGGCCGGAGCCCATTGCGAAGAAATTGCCTTCGGCAATCTGCCAGCCGGCGTATTGGCTGGCCATGCAAGCGGCAATCGGATGATCGGTCGCAACCGAGATGGCCGGGCCAGGCCACACGCTCGACGTCGGTTCGATCCCAATGCGTCCCAGCCCAGCCATGCAGACGTCGGCCACCGCCAGACCGGCCTCGAGCCCGCCGCGCGACTGGATGCCGGCATCGATCACTGTTGCCTCGCCCACGTGCGAGACATTGACCCGCAGCCGCTCGGCGTCGGCGATGAGACGTTGACAGAGGCTCGCGGCGCGCTGGTTGAGATTCATAGGGCAATCGAAATCTACGGACTGACCGTGTACCGGCAAGTGCTATGGGGTTGTATGATCCCGTTTTGTCACACGCCCGACAATGGGCCTCGGCGTCGAGCATTTGCTTGCTGGCGCCAACGTGGGCTAGAATTTCGTAACTTGAGCGGCCGCCGGACGTCTTCGCGCGGCGTACAACATCGCGCGGCAACTGGAGCGAAATTGCTTGGCTAGCCTGACAGTAGAAAACTACCTGAAGACTATTTACCAAATCTGCGTCGGGCAGGAAGGTAAATCCGCCGCCACAGGCCAGCTGGCAGCAGCGCTGGCCGTCTCGCCGGGGACGGTGACCAGCATGCTCAAAACGCTGAGCGATAGCGAACTGGCCACCTACACACCCTACGAAGGCGCGCGTTTAACCGCGGCGGGCAACTCATTAGCGCTGCGGATATTGCGCCGCCACCGGCTCATCGAGTTGTTCCTTACCAAAACCTTGGATCTTACCTGGGACGAGGTACACGAAGAGGCCGAAAACATGGAGCACGCCGTCAGCGATCTGCTCGTGGACCGCATCGACGCGTTTCTTGGCTATCCGCCCGTCGATCCACACGGCGATCCGATTCCACGGGCCGATGGTTCACTGGTCGACGAGGCTCGCCGACCGCTGGCAGAATGCGAAGTGGGGGTCGAGTTTCGCCTGGCGCGCGTAATCGATCAATCGCCTGAGTTCCTGCGATATCTGAGCGAGGCTGGGTTGCCGTTAGGCGCAGTCGGCCGCGTGACAGCCAACCGCGCCGAGGCGGGCATCGTGACGGTCAACGTCGCCGGCCAGGACACAACACTAGGCCGGCAAGCGGCGGAGAAGATCCTCGTTGCGGCAGGCTAGTGGGCTGCTCGGCGCACTGCCGCGACTAATCCTGGGACGCGAAAGCGTAACGCGTTGCTATCGCTGATTTTTTTCGGCACTTGGCGGCGAGCAAATGGCATCGGACGGCGCCCATCGCACGGCCGGCATCTCTTATTCGTATCTAACTTTCGTAATCAGGGAGGTTGGAGTTGAGAACTAAGAATGCGCGTTATTTGAAATGGCGATCGACCGCACCAGCCATCGCGATTATGGCGTCGCTGGCATACGCGGCACCGGCCATGGGGTTCGGCGTTGAGCCAACAGCCGAGAAGTCTGCGGATTGGCCCGAGGGAGCCCGCGTCGCTGGACGCGTGGTCGATCATCAAGGCATTCCTATCGCGAACGCCGAGGTCTTACTGCTGGGCGAGGAACGCATCTTTGTCGACGGCGAGAATCTGTCTTGGTTTGTGCTGACGACCGCAAACGGCCGGCCGCCGAAGCCGCTGTCGACACGGACGACCGTCAAGGGAGAGTTCCTTATCGATCGAGAGAAAGGGCCAGCAAATCGGCTGGCTGTGATCGCCGAGAGTCCGATACTGTGGGTAGTCTCGCGGTCGAGCCTACCGCAACTAGACAACATCGAGATCAAATTGCCGCCGCCCGGCAATCTCGCCATAAATTGCGATTTGCCCGGTAAGCCGGCCGAACAAGGGGTCATGATCGAGCTTCGCTCGTTCGACGGCATCGTTTGGAACACCGACGCGGTCCGCTTTCATTTTTCAAACTGCCTAATAAAGAATCCTGGCGAGACCATGTTCGAAGGACTGCCGCCAGGCCGATACGCCGTTCAGCGCAATCAGATGCTGGAAACGGGCGAGCGGACGATGCTGATTAATCTGTCAGATCGGCAGTTGGTGACGGTTGAATCCAACAAGCGTGCTACGGTCCGCTTTTCACGCGAAGCGGGAAGACCGATGTCGGGCAAAGTGCGCGGGTTGGAGGACTTGAAGCTGGGCCATGCGCACGTGACGATCAATTACTTTGGGCCCGAGGAAGAACCCGGGCGCGACGGAAAACGCCTGCGGTACGGCACCGTGTTCGAGGCCATTCCCATTAATGCGGATGGCGCCTTCACAACCGATCCGATTCCTCCGGGTGACTATTGGATCGATTTGTTTGCCGTTCGCGCCAAGGCTGCCAAGGAGACGGACGGCCGCTCAGATTTTTCGGCCCAGAAGCGATTCACAGTTCCAGACAATGGCGAGATGACCGTCCTTGAATTAGTCGCCAAGCCGGAATCAGGGCGCTGACTTTCTTGCGATAAAAGTTACAAGCATCCATGCTCGCAATCGCGATACTGCGCAACGTGCGGCCGGTCTGCGACGATTGCACAATGCGCGAGCCGCCGCCGAGGTCTGGTTATAGTGCGCAGACCGTCGGCGGCGCGTGCGTGGCAGCGCGACAATCGCCATGCGATTCAGTTAGATCACTTCATGGTACGCGCGCCGGCCGGCGTGCCGTATGCCGTTGGCACAAAACCTTAGCATTGACCGATGTTGGGTACGCAGATACCGGCGCAACCCGCGCCAAATGGCAAGCAGGCACCCACGCAGCACTTGCCCGCTCCGCAGCAGTCAGACGGCGCGATCCCTGCGGAGGGGGTGACATCTGGCTTGACAGCGATGCGGGCGACGGGAGCAGATTGAGTAGGAAGGTTCATCGAATAGTCCTTTTTGAAATAAGGGATAGTGCTGGGCATTCTCGCCACCGCGCCGGAGAGCCAGGCAATTAGTGACAACAATTCGCCCCAGCAGCCGCCACGCAGGCGATGCAACCGGGAATATTGCCGGTCAGGCATAGTGGCAAGCACTGGGGCGCGTGCAATAGCAGACAACCAACGTCGCAGCCAGATGGCACCAAACCAGATTTGGCCGGGGCACCTGGGCGGGCGATATCCCGTCGCTGCATCGTCGCCTGCTGATTGGGAAGTCTCATGACGGTCACTCCTGGGTTGGTGAAATGCGGCAGAGGGCCCCTTACGCCACGACGGCGATCGGCCGTGCCACGAAGTCGTCATTTACACACACCGAGCAAAGCCGCTCGGACAATCGCATTGTTGATTTAGCGCGCAACATTTATCACTGTGTTGGCAGCGGCACAGCCGGGCGTTGGTCGGGCAATCCTGCTGTGGCGCGATTTGCGAGGCTACCGCTGAACGTTGCGGCCCGTACGGATTTCCCCGCGACTCACCCGCGTAAACGGTCGGCAGCTTCATGGCGAACTTCTCCTTTCCAACGATAGAACTGGCACCGCTGAGTGTCGGGTCGGTCTTGTGGCCTAGAGTCCTTGGTGGTTTCAGGGCAGTTATCTATCTTGGCCGCGCACCATCGCACTTGCGCTCCGCAACCCTCGCGGCGCAAGGTACTAACGCACGAAGAAGATGCGGCGATCCGCCAGCGCCACAGGGATGACGTCGCTTACGTCGATCGGGATCATATGCATATGCCGCGCTTCCTCGAGTTGTTTGCGGGGATTGTAAAACGTCAGCCGTACGTCCCAGCAATCGGATTCAGGCCGGCAGACGGCACTCCGTTGGACGACGATCGTGTCTAGCTGGTAGCCCTGCGACAGTTCGGATTGGATCGAGTCGCCGAATAACAGCGCCACGGTACCGGCATAGTTCAGGGCGCGTTCTTGCGACGTGATTCCCAGGTTGCGGAATTCGTAATACACGCGATCGAGGAAGTTCGCTATTTCAGCGCGGGGATTGACTCCCGCGATTCCGGATAATGCTTCAATCACGGTCTCGGTCAACGCGCCAGTGGTCCAATTCAGCAGGCCGCGCGGATCGGGCTGAATCACCGGCACGACCTGGCCAGAGAATAAACGCACTTTGCCCGCGATGAGGCCCGGCACCGCCAGTCGCTCGGCGCCCTGTCCCCCCTCCACGCCGATCGGCTGTTGCTCCTTGAGGAATTGCCGCAGCAGCTGATACACGTCTCGCGCGAATGGCCCCACGGGGTGAATTGCATAAATCGCGGTGGCGTCGAAGTTCAACGTCCAGATGACCGCTTCAGCCGCTTCAGGATGGCCGACTCGCGCCACTGGATCTTCGGTTGCCGGACTGCCTTGAAAGAACGCCTCGAGATCGCTC
>DASXEJ010000286.1 GCA_036490175.1 Pirellulales bacterium
GTTCAATCCATCTTACTTGCTGCCCAAACCACGCCGCGAACACCGTCATCGCCGCGAACAGCGTCACCAACGAGAATTGATACCAGCGGCGGCGGGTCGTAGAGCCAGTAGACATACGACCTATTGTACTGGGCACCATCGCTGGCGCAATAAAAAGACCGCTGGGCAGTCGTTAGTCAATCCGCCCAGCGGCCAGCCCGGGAGCCGCTAAGCAGCCAGGCCCGAAGATTGAACACCGAAGGACGGCAATCCGACCGGTGGTAAACGAAACGACCCCAGGCGATCAAGTGTCGCCTGGGTCGTTGTGCTTAATGCTCAGCGGCCGTTCGCGTCAAAGAGACCTCTGGCAGCGCGCGAGCGCCAGTCTTTTCCACAATATGCAAAATACCGGGGCCGCCGTAGTTACGAAGTAACGACTGCGCGTTCGCGGGACCGCAAAAAGTGGCGCGAACGAAATCCAGCCCAGCAGGCCACCGCAGAAATGAGCAATGCGACGCTTCCCGGCTCAGGCGTCTCCACAATCTGCAATCCGTCAACGGGCGGGAAGCCACTGCCGCCAATGTAAAGGGTCGATCCGCTCACGCCACCTAGATACAAGTAGTTCCCCATGTTGCTCAAACTTGACAATGCAAATGTTGTGCTGCCCGAAATATCGGCCAGGCCGATCACAGAAATCTGCTCCGGCGCACTATTCGCGTGATTAATCTTAAATTCGGCCAACGGAGGCTGAGTGCCTGGGGCTGCGACGTAGAGGTAAAGATCGAAAGTGGAATACGGTACGTTCGAGACCACGATTCCATCAGCAGGACTGCAAAGAACGGCGCTGTGCAACAAATCTCCCGCCGGCGTGCCACCTGGAACATTGGTCGATACGGGCGAGTGCGTCCACGTGATGGAAGCACCCGTCCCATTCCCTTGGTCATCAAGAAGATTCGACAGGGTGGGGTCACTATTGTTGGCATTGTTCCAATGCTGCTGCGGAACAACCCCTGTCTCGTCAACGGGAGCCAGGTCGAAATCCGCACCGGTTCCATCAGTGGCGAAATTCACACCGATCGACCCTCCGTATGTCAACTGGCTCAGTGCGCATAAAAGACACATCGTGGCCGCTGAAATACGAATTGGAGCCGAAACCGTTGGCATCTGGGACTTCCGAATGGTAGAAGGTTGGGTCGAAACGTCCAATCTGGACGTAGAAACCGGAGCACCGCGAAAAGAAGGGCATCGAGCACGATTTGCTTCGGCCAGCGGCACCATGACCAGGAGAACAAAGGAGAGCAGCTAATCTTAGCATGGGGGGTCCAGGTCTCGCTAGGCTCGGGAAACTGACGCTTGCCACCCCACAGCGGCCAAGGCAACGGGTCGCCAGTGGCTTGGCTGCGATATTGACGCCGGGGCAGCGTGAACGGCGCGACGACGATTAGCGGCATAAAAGGCACGTATCCAAGGTCACATTGACCCGTCGGCGCAATTCCTGGGGCATCCTGGGCGGTCGGTTTGCGAGAGAGCGCATGAAACACGGACGCCAGGCAAGGTGACCACCAAGCACGTCGAGGCAGGTGTATGCCCTAAGACGTCTCCTTGAGCGCCACGTTCGCAGCACGGGCAACGCGCTTGCGCGCCACCTCGGCCTTGTCGCCTTCAAGCACGTCGCGCTTAATCACATCCTTTTCGAGAACTACACGCACATCCTCGACATCGATGCGCACTTCCGGGGAAAGTCTCTGTAGCTCGCGGCGGATTACCGCAAGCACAGCATCACCCAGGAGCGTAGCGCCCACGAAGAATCTGCTGAGTGCTTCCTGGTGGATCTGATACTCTTCGATCACAGACTTCGCCCAGCCCTCCTTGCACAACAGGTAGAGCAGGCCAAGGTCGTCGTCCTTCTTTGAATCAATCGCCAGGAAGTCGATGTCGACCACCAGTTCTTGCTCGATAGGCTTCTGGATCTTCACAAAGTACGCTCGCCAGTGCTGGCCGTTTGTGAGAACAACCCAGTCAACTCCCTGGTTCGCTGCATAGTCGACTGCCTGGCGAACGTGGGTGTCCTTCAACTCGTGGCCGATCGCCTTCACTTCGATCAAGGTCTGTAGCTTGTCGTCGATCTTCGTCGCGATATCGCATGCGGTGCGTTTAACCGGGAACTCGGACGTGATCTCCTTGAACTTGTCGTAGCCGAACAACTCTGCCAACATGTCTGTGACAACGGTGACGGTATCAGCCTCGCCTACGTCGCGCGTCTTGGCATCTTCAACGATCGGCCGGAACTTCTTGACGCCGGCTACGAGTCGCTCTCCTACCCTCTTTGGAACGTCTGCCACTTAGCACCTCGGGTCATGTGCGGAGTTGATCAACGCTGGATATGTTTTACAGCCAGAAATCTGGAATGCCAGGACCGACTCGCACACTAGTCCACGTCAATTTGAATTGACAGCTTGAACCGCCAAATGTCGCAATGCCGGCGACCATTGTGATCGAATGTGGCTTCAAACCACTAGTTAGGCGTTCCGCAATGTCCAGAAACACCGCAACCCCGGTTAGCCGTGCGCACGTGGTAACGCGTGCGCGGCGCTCCAAACAGCGCTTTGAAGCGACTGACCGGGGCTGCGGTTTTTTTGTGCGCGCTCATTACGCGCACCGAGAGTGCACCGAATATGGCGCGCTCGTCTTCCAATGGCGCACCCGATTGCGCCTGAGTTCGCGAAGCTTCCACTTGGCGTGCCAGAGGCTGACCGTGCCGGTCCAGTGTTCAGGCCGCAAGGGAAGGCGACACGCTATGAGCGCATGTCCAAGGACAGTGTGATCCGTCTGCTTTCGGAGATCGGCAAGAAGGCGGGAGTAGTGGTCGATAAGCAGCGTGGCAAGTATGCCAGCGCCCACGACCTGCGACGTAGCTTCGGCGAGCGATGGGCTTCCCGGATCATGCCACAGCAGCTGATGGAGCTAATGCGGCACGAGACCATCGAGACGACGATGCGTTACTACGTGGGCCGGAACGCCCAGAGTACCGCCGCGGTGCTATGGGATGCTCACAGCCGGGCGACAGGTAACACTTTTGGTAACACCGCTCAGAAAAGCAGCGTTTCTACCGGGGATTAAGCTCACAGCCGGCGAATATGAAATCCGCCATCGACGTTGATTCGTTCGCCGGTGCTGTAGGGGAACGCGTTGGCAACGATTGCTACCACGGCCCGCGCTACGTCGTCCGGTTCGCCCCAGCGGCGCATGGGCGCCAGCCCCTCGGCCAATCGTTGATCATATTTCGCATGGACCGGTTCCGTCATGTCGGTGGCAATCACGCCTGGACAGATCTCGAATACCGTGATGCGTTCCTTGGCCAGCCTATCTGCGAAGAGCCATGTCATGGCGCCCAGGCCTGCCTTGGCAATGCAGTAATCGGCGCGGTCCGTGCTGATGGCATAGGCCGAGATCGACGAGATATTAATAATCTTGGCACCGGGAATCGTGCCCGCGTGCACAAAGTCGATCATCCGTCGAGCGGCAAGCTGCGCGAGGAAAAACGGCCCCTTGAGATTCGTACCTAGCACGCTATCCCAGCTCGCTTCGGTGGTCTCGAGCAAGTCGTGGCGTCCTGGCGATGTGATCCCGGCGTTATTAACCAACACGTCCAAGCGCCCGCCAAACGCGATGGCGCGCTCGACCAATGTCTGACGGTCTTCGGCCTGCGAGACGTCCCCTTGCACCGAGATGGCATGGCCCCCCGCGGCGTGAATTTCTTCCACCACGGCGTCGGCGGCAGCTTGACGCGACACGTAGTTGACCACCACCACATGACCGACGTGCGCCAACGCCAGCGCAATTGCGCGGCCAATCCCCCGCGAAGCCCCCGTCACGAGCGAAACAGGCGTGGCGGTCATGGGCTTTGAAAAGCGGCCAATAGCCGCGCGACGAGGAGAAATACAGGAGCCGCTTCTAAGCTAAAGCGGGCACCGGTGACTGTCAAACCAGAACCGCTCCGCGCTCGTATCGATTGAAATAGAGTCGGCACAATTCCAAGTTTCGATTGGGGGTTGGCGCGCTCCGTTCCTGCACCGAACAGCACTGAGTAATTGATGCGCACGGCGTCCGCAATCGTCGCGCTTGCTTAGTTTCGCGTTCGCGGTCCGGTTGCTTCTCAGCGCTCCAGCCGGTTACAATCCCGCCACAACGGCGCACCTCGCAAAACACATTCTTTTGCCCCCTCTCCACGAATCCGCCTATGAGCATTTTCCTCGGCATCGACGTCGGCACTTCGGGAACCAAAGCGCTGGCGATGGATGACTCTGGCGCGATTCTCGCCAGCGCCATGGAAACATACCCGTGTTATCACCCCAAGCCTGCCTGGAGCGAGCAGGATCCGCAGGACTGGTGGCGGGCCACGACATCAGCCATTCAGTCGGTGGTTAAGAAAGCGCGTCTCAAGGCCGCCGATGTTAAAGCGATCGGCCTGTCGGGCCAGATGCACGGATCGGTTTTTCTCGATAAGCACGACAAGGTTATTCGTCGCGCACTGCTGTGGAACGACCAGCGCACGGCGGCCGAGTGCGGCGAGATCGAGCGCCGCGCCGGAGGCCGGCGCAAGCTGATCAAGCTGGTGGCGAACCCAGCCCTGACCGGTTTCACGGCGCCCAAGATTCTCTGGCTGCGCAACCACGAGCCGAAACATTTCGACAAGTTGCGCAAGGTGCTGCTGCCGAAGGACGAGATCCGCCGCCGTCTGACGGGCGAGTATGCCACCGAGGTGAGCGATGCTAGCGGCACACTGCTACTGGACGTGGCCAATCGTCGTTGGTCGACCGCACTGCTGTCGAAGCTGGAACTCGACATCGATTTGCTTCCCCGCGCCTACGAATCCGAGCAGGTCACCGGCCAGCTAACGCGCGCCGCCGCCGAAGAATTGGGGCTGTCGACCGATTGCGTCGTGGTCGGGGGCGCCGGGGATTGCGCCGCCGGAGCGGTCGGGAACGGTATTGTCGCCAAGGGGGTCATCTCGACGTCGATCGGCACATCGGGCGTAATGTTCGCTCATAGCGACACTGTCGAGATCGACCCGGAAGGTCGTGTGCATACGTTCTGCCACGCCGTACATGGCAAATGGCATGTGATGGGAGTCACCTTGGCGGCCGGCGGATCGCTGCAGTGGTTTCAGAATGAATTGTGCCGCGATGGGGCGCCTGCCGACGAGCCCACCACCGCGGACGCCTACGAAGCACTTAATCGCGAAGCCGAAAGCGTCCGACCCGGTAGCGACGGGCTGTTCTTTTTGCCGTACCTATCGGGCGAGCGTACGCCCCATGCCGATCCTGCGGCGCGCGGCTGCTTCATTGGGCTCTCGCTGGCACATCGCCGCGGCCATATGCTGCGATCCATCATGGAAGGCGTCACTTATTCACTGCGCGATTGCCTGGAGATCATCCGGCAGCTCAACATTCCCGTGCGCGAAATTCGCGCCTCAGGGGGCGGCTCGAAAAGCGCGCTTTGGCGCCAGATCCAGGCCGACGTCTTTGGCCAGAAGGTCTCTACGATCAATGCCGAGGAGGGCCCCGCCTATGGGGTAGCCCTGCTGGCAGCCGTGGGCGCGGGCGCCTTCAAGAATATTCGCGAGGCCTGTGCGGCGACCATTCGCGTCGTCGAGACTACGGCATCTCAACGGGCGGCAGTAAAAACGTACGATCGGAATTTTCCAGAGTACCAGCAACTCTACCGATCGCTGCGCGACGATTTCCGTCGCATCGCCGCTCTGCAAGAATAGCTTTGGCGGCAATTACGCGACACCGTTAGAGAAAGCCATCCATGGCTGCGATTTATCTGACCGAAGCCGATGTAACCGACTTGCTCGACATGCCGCTAGCGATCGAGGCCGTCGAGGCGGCCTTCAATCATCTGGCGGCCGGCGATGCCGAGAACGTTCCACGCGTGCGCGCCCGCGCTGCGGGCATTGTGTTGCACAGCATGATCGCCGCTGCCGGGTATCTCGGCTACGTCGGCTGGAAATGCTACACCACCACGCGGACTGCAGCGCGCTTTCACGTAGGACTGTACGATCAGACGAGTGGCAGCCTGGTGGCATTGATCGAAGCAGATCAACTGGGACGATTGCGCACGGGCGCAACGACTGGCGTCGCCTTGCGGTTGATGGCCGCGCCGGGTGCCAGCGAACTGGGACTGTTCGGCGTCGGACGACAAGGTGAAACGCAGCTGGCTGCGGCGGCCGCGGTGTTGCCGCTGAAACGAGCGTTCGTCTATAGCCGCTCGGAAGAACGCCGCACGGTATTCGCCCAGAAGATGAGTGCCCTTCTCTCGCTCGAGGTGGTGGCCGTCGATCGCCCGCAAGAAGCCGCCGAAGACTTGCCCATCGTCATCACGGCCACCACCAGCAGCACGCCGGTCTTCGACGGCGCCTGGTTGGCCGAAGGGGCCGTCGTGTGCGCTGTAGGAGCAAATGCCCTGTCGCGCGCCGAGATCGACGCCACGACCGTTCGCCGCGCCGAGATCGTCGTGTGCGATAGCGTGGCGGCTTGTCAGAACGAAGCTGGCGATTTCGCCGACGCACTCGAGAAGGGAGTCTTCGATTGGCGGCGCGCCGTTGATCTGGCCGAGGTCGTCACCGGCCGAGCCGTAGGACGAACGCGCACCGGCGGCATCGCTCTCTTCAAATCGGTGGGCTTGGCGATCGAGGACCTGGCGCTGGCCGCGCCGCTGATGGCACGGGCTAAGCAGGCAGGACGCGGCATCGAACTGCCCGCGTAAAAAGATAATCAGCCGCTAGCGACCGATGGCCGACAGTGCTTAGCGGCCGATGGCCGATTGGCGACTGCTGCTGGCCTCGTCATGCGAGCGCATTCCCTTGGGGGCTGGCGGAGTGTTCCGCGGCGGCTCGCTGGCCGCCTCCGGCTTTTTTACCTTCACCCCCAGGCTGAACAGATAACCCAGCGGTCCGGCCAATATCGCCGGCAAGAGCAGCAGGTTCGCCAACAGCGTGGCTGTCAAAAGTGCAATCGTCATACAGCCGAAACGTTGCGTCGGCGTAAACGGGCTGAGCGCGAACACAGACAAGCCAAGACCGATCACGCCCCAGCTTTGATACATCGCGCGGCCGCAATGATGATAGGCTGCCATCACCGCCTCTTCGCGCGTGGCCCCCGTGGCCAGAGCACGTCGATATTGCAGCATGAAATGCACGATATCGTCGACCGATACGCCCAACGCCACGCTGGGGGTCATGACCGTGCCGATATCGACGACGATCCCCAACCATCCCATCAATCCGAATATGACGATCGGCGGAAAGACGCTGGGAATCGCCAAAATGATGCCGGCCGAGAGCGCCCGCATCGCCACGACAATGGCGATGAAAATCAGAATCAGGTCGGTAATGAACCCGGTGACCAGGCCGTCCAGCAGCGAGTTTTGTGCCTTGTATACCAGCGGCACCAATCCTGTATAGGTGGCCTCGATGCTCTTGGCTTCGTCTTCGCCCAGTTTTTGGCGAACCTCGTCCAAGACGGGCTCGACCTTGGCCTTGATATCGGCCACGAACTTGGCGTAGTCGACGTTCTTCAGCGCGCTGACGCGGGCACTAACGCGCCACATCTCGCGGCCGTCTTTCTCTTTGAGATAGTCACCGGACAGAATTTCGTCGTGGTGTTCTTCCAGCTTTTTGTTGCGAATTTCCCTTGCGGTGCGCTCTTCATCTTTAACGCCGGCCAGCGACTTGACGAGCCCGCCGATTCCGCGGCGCGACCTCTTTGCCTTTGGCGCAGTGTCGTCGGTCGGTACTGCCTGACCCAAGCCAGTAGAGAACGTGGCCGCCGACAGGCTGCTTCCCACCTCGGGGATCGACTCCACTTCCTTCTGCACGCGCTGCACGAGTTCCAGCCGTTCGAGGAAATTGAGCCGCGACGTCAATGGATCGACGTTGATGACCACTTCCATCGGCACCAACTCGCCGAGATTCTCTTCCAGCCATTCGTAGTCGGTCACGACCTTGGCCTTCGGCGAGAACAGCCGCATCAACTGCACCGATGTTTCCATCCGCGACATGCCCAGCGCACAAAAGGCGATCACGGCCAGGCCGCCGGCGGTCATCAGCATATTGTTGCGAATGATCCAATGGCCGACGTTGCTCCAACCTTTGAAGAACGCCGGATCGATCGCGGGCGCTTCGGCCGGCCCTGTAACTTCGTCCGCCAACGGCCAACGCTCGAACGCGGCCGGCATGAAGAAGAACAAGAAGAACAAGCTGACCACGACGCCGATCGCCGAATAGAAGCCGAACAGCTGGATCGGCACCAGTTCGCTATAGCACAACGTGAGCAAGCCGACGGCGGTGGTTCCGGTGGCCAAGGACAAGGGGAGCCAGGCGTGCAAGATGGCGCGTGTGGCGGCGCCTTCCAGTCCTTTTTCGTGTATCGAATCGCGATAGTAATTGGCCAGGTGAATCGCGCCCGAGATGGCCGCCACGTAAACCAGCGACGGCATCGTCAGCACGATGGCATTCATCTCGCCGCCCGTGTACCACACGAACGCCAAACTGACCATCGCGCTATATACGCCGGCGGTCAACACGATGGCCACCAGCTTAAAGCTGCGCAGGCACCACCAGGAAACCACCAGGCCAATCAGCCCGGCAATGCTGGCCAACCGTACCAGGCTCTGTTCGCCGGCCAGATCGATGGCCACGTTGTCTGACGGTGGGCCGCCCATGTGCAGCGCATCGTGCTTGATGTTGCACTGTTGCTCGGCGGTGTCGTAGATCTTTCCGATCGTCTTACGGAGGCTCTTTTTCCCCTCGGCCGAGAGCGTCAGTACAAGACAGGTCTGTTCGCCATTCTGGCCGACGAGCGAACCTCGCAATCGTTCAATCGCCTCGGCGCGATCAAGATTGATCGGCGGCGACGTCAAAGTCTCGATGATGCCGGGCCCCGTGAGGGCCTTGCTGAAGTACCGTTCGTGGGCCGGCACCTGAGAGTCTTCGGGCTGCACCAGCTTGGCCGCCAGCAGCTTCAGCCGCTGATCGTTGAGCACGCAACCGTCCCAGCTTACCAGGACGAATTCCTCGCCCTGAAAGTGTTTGCGAAACTCCGCGTAGACCTGCGTCTCTTCGTACTGGTCGGGGAGCCACTGCTCGACCCGATTCTGATTACTGCGCAAGGCACGGCGCGCGCCGGCAAACGAGATCGGCAGCAAGAACACTGCGATCAATAAGATCGCAGGACTATAGCGGGCGTAGAAATCGCGTTTCATCATTCGCCAAGCAACCGGATCGCAATCTTAGATGCGCTTCCTTGCGTGGGGCGCCTGCATTGGACCCAGTCCAGGGTGCCACCACAGCGGTCCGCAGTTCAAGACTTCAGCCACATCCCCAGCACGCGGTCTGACAGCACCGCGAATCCCTTGAAGCTAACCGCTGGCGCTTCGTTCGTCCATACCGTTACGAGGCGAAGAATCGTCGCAGGCGGCGCTAGCTACTCTCCGAAATCGGCGGTTTTACCGCAGAAAAACCAACTAAACGCGCACGCGGCCGATACGTCCGATTTCCAAAGATATAGGGCTCGTCGTCAAGGTTCACGTAACTGTCAAAGTCTCGCGCCTACCTGATCATGGTAGTGTTCCCGATCACCGAGACGCGCTTGGCCGTGACGTGCTGCGTGTGTGCGTCGGACATGTAACCCAACGTCCCTTGAATGCCTACATCTTGTCCAAGATAAGGACGCAGGTTCACGCCTGGTGCCGGCGTGACATACTTCAGCACATGCCCTTCGCGATCTACGAGCGCGAAGCTGGCCACACCCGATTGCGCCGGCGAGAGCTGCGTGAGCTTGCCCACTCCGTCAAATCGATTGGGATCGGGCCGCACTCCGATCGAACCGCCGAGCGACGCTCGTACGACATCCTGGTTGCGTGCGTCGGTGGCCAATTGCGCACTGGCGATCATGTCGTGACGTTGCTTGATGTCCTCGAAGCGTGCCACCTTCCGCTGCACTAGCCGCACGCGCCCCCGGTCGAGCGCCGTTTCGCTGCGCGCGAGCAACTGGTCGGTCCGCGTGCGCAACGGTTGCAGATTCCAGGATGAAGGCTCCTTGGCAACCTCGGTCGAGAGTTCAAGATCGAGGTCTTCCAACTCCCGGAGTAGTTCCTTGTCGCCAGGCGCAGGGCCCGGTCGCTTGCGGTTGATAGTGGATCGTGGGGCGGTCACTGCCGATTCGGGCTGCAGTTCGCGATCGCGCCGTTGCGACCACGAAGCACGCTCTAGAGATTCACGCGTTGACGATCGGCGATCCCCCACCTGGTCGAGCGCCCCGTCTTCGTCCCTTTCGCTATCGCGGCGCGAGACTTCCTTGTCGCGACGCGGGACAGAGTCCTCGCCGTCCAGGTCGTCATGACGCCGGGCATGCCGGGCGATTAGCAAATTATTGTTGGGGTCGCGACGACGAACTTCCTGCGTCGGCTGCTCACTGGCGATGAATTGTCCAGATACCCAGCGGAATTCGCCCGACGGGGGAGAAACCTTGTACCAGGTTTGCGCCGCCGGCCCGGTACCGATGCGTTTAGCTTCGAGCACCTCGACCGATTCCCCCTCGTCCAGCCGAACCTGAATTACGTCGCGGATATCGCTAAAAGCGCTGCCGACGCGCGCCACCACGCGATCGCCCTTGATGGTCGCCATGCGCCCCTCGCCCGGCTCAACGAATTCGGCCGAGATCCAACTAAAGCATTCCGCCGGCGGCCGGATGGCGTACCAGCCCCCCGGATCGTGCCGATACACATCAACGGTCTCGCCTCGTTTGAGCCGCAAGACGGGATAGTAGTTCTGCCCCGGACCACTACGGACGTAAACATCGTCGGCGTTGACGAAGGCACGGTAAGGAAACTGCGGCTCGTCGTACTCGCCATACCCATCATCGGCTCGCACTGCGCACGACAGACCGAGCGTCAACATTGCCGCACAGAGCAGACGCCGGGACATCGACAGCCTCCTCGCCAACCACAGCGGCGAGCCGCAGGGAATAAAACCGATCGGGAGTTTAGAACAGACCAGGTAGAAGGGGCCAAACTTGTAGCGAAAAAAGGGGCGCGACTCAAGCCCAGTCGGGACATGCGCGATTCCCTCGACTGTCGCTTGCGCCGGGTGCATCTTGCCGGTGCGCGCAGTGCGCCGCCGGCTCACGGGGCTCGCTTGCTTCTAACGGACTTAGAGCGTTTGCCGGTATTCCGCATAGCTATTAGAATCAGCCCTTCGCAGAATCGCGGCTGCTAGCACATACCCGAGCCCCGTCCTGCTCGCTTTTCCGCCCCGACCTTCTCCCGGCGAAGTATCCATGCCCCGCTACAACCCCGCGACGATCGAGCCCAAGTGGCAGCAATATTGGCGCGAGCACGGCACGTTCGCCGCGCCGCGCATGCCCAAGGGGCCCAAGCTGTACGTGCTCGATATGTTCCCCTACCCCAGCGGCGACGGGCTGCACGTCGGCCATCCCGAAGGGTACACGGCAACCGATATCGTCTGTCGATTTCAGCGCATGCGTGGGCGCAGCGTGCTGCACCCCATGGGCTGGGACGCCTTTGGTCTGCCCGCCGAACAGCACGCCATTCGCACCGGAACTCCGCCACGGACCACGACCGAAAAAAATATCGCCACCTTCCGCCGCCAGTTGCAAATGCTGGGATTCAGCTACGACTGGGAGCGCGAGGTCAGCACCACCGACACCACCTACTTCCGCTGGACGCAGTGGATCTTCCTGAAGCTCTTCAATTCGTGGTTCGACGTCGAACAACAAAAGGCCCGTCCGATCGACGAGCTGCCGATCCCGGCCGATGTGCAGGCCGCCGGCGAGAACAAAGTGCGCCGCTATCGCGATAGCGAGCGACTGGCCTATCAGCTCGAAGCCCCTGTGAACTGGTGCCCGGCCCTAGGAACGGTGCTCTCGAACGAAGAAGTCCACGACGGTCTGAGCGAGCGTGGTGGACACCCGGTCGTGCGGATTCCGTTGCGGCAATGGATGCTGCGGATCACGGCCTACGCCGAACGGTTGGAAGATGATCTCAAACTGGTCGACTGGTCCGAAGGGATCAAGGCGCTGCAACGCAATTGGATCGGCCGCAGCACGGGAGCCGAGGTCGATTTTTATGTCGGCGATGCGCACGCTAAGGACGATGCAGCTGCCCGGCAAGCGACGTTCGTCCTCTGGCAGCAAGCGCGGGCAAAGTCGGGTTTCTTGCGAGCACCGGACGAACAGGCCCTGCGCGTTTACACAACCCGCCCCGACACGCTGTACGGCGCCACGTATATGGTGATCGCGCCCGAGCATCCGAGCGTTGATCGTTTGACGACCGCGGGCCAACACCCCCACGTGCAAGCCTATCGCGAACAGGCAGCGCGCAAGAGCGATCTTGATCGAACCGATCTGGCAAAATCCAAAACCGGTGTCTTTACCGGCTCCTACGCCATTAACCCCGTCAACGCCCAGCCCGTGCCCATTTGGGTAGCCGACTATGTGCTGATGGGCTACGGCACCGGGGCCATTATGGCCGTGCCGGCACACGACACGCGCGATTTCGAGTTCGCCAAACAGTTCAACCTGCCGATCCAGGCCGTGGTCGATCCTGGCAGCACGGCTAAATTCGATCGTGCGGCGGTACTGGCAGGCGAAGTTGCTTGCCCAGACGAAGGAACCGCCATCAACTCGGGCCGGTACGACGGACTATCGACAAAAGCATTCAAAAAGAAGATCGCCGAGGATCTCGCGGCGCAGGGCCTGGGCCGTGCCGCGGTGAACTACAAGTTGCGCGATTGGCTGTTCAGCCGGCAGCACTTCTGGGGCGAGCCGTTTCCGATCCTGCACGAATTAGGAGCCGATGGCGAGCCGAACGGCATGATCCAGGCGCTGGGCGAGGTGGATCTACCGCTCGATTTGCCCGAGATGAAGCACTTCAAGCCGCACGGCCGCCCCGAGCCGCCGCTGGAAGAGGCGCCCACCGACTGGCTGTACCCGGTCATCAATGGCGTGAAGTACAAGCGCGAAACGAACACCATGCCGCAATGGGCCGGCTCGTGCTGGTATTACTTGCGGTTCATCGACCCGAAGAACCAGCGGGCGCTAATCGATCCGGAGTTGGAAAGGGCCTGGATGCCTGTCGACCTGTACGTCGGCGGCGCCGAACATGCCGTGTTGCACCTGCTCTATGCGCGGTTCTGGCACAAGTTCCTCTACGATCTGAAAATCGTCACCACGTCCGAACCATTCATGAAGCTGGTCAACCAGGGAATGATCCTGGGCGAGGTCGAATTCTCGGGCTGGCAAGATAAGGAAGGCAATTGGGTTTCCGCGCCAACCAGTGCTGAAAGTGAAGATGTCCCACACGAAGCAAACGTCACTCCCGCTCGCGTTCCGCCGTCGGATGTGGAAAAGCGTGGCAATGACTTCGTGCGGAAAGCCAACCCGGCGATCAAGCTCGAAAGCCGCTCGTACAAAATGTCGAAGAGTCGCGGCAACGTCGTGAATCCCGACGCGGTCGTCACGGAATACGGCGCCGATTCTCTGCGGCTGTACGAGATGTTCATGGGTCCGCTCGAAGCCGTGAAGCCCTGGAGCATGGAGGGTGTCAACGGCGTCCGCGGCTTTCTGGATCGCGTCTGGCGAATGATCACGGCCGAGCGCAGCGAGACGTTGGAATTGAATCCGGCGATCTTCGCCGATGCCCCCACGCCCGAGCAGAATCGTGTGCTGCATCGCACGATTCAGGGCGTCACGCAGGACATCGAGCGGATGTTCTTCAATACGGCCATCGCCAAGATGATGGAGTTCACCAACTTCTTCCTGAAGCAAGAGCGCCGGCCGCGATCGGCCATGCAAACGCTCGTCTTGCTGCTATCACCCTTCGCCCCGCACATATCCGAAGAATTGTGGCAACTGCTGGGCCATAAGGATTCGTTGGCCTACGTGCCCTGGCCGGAGTTCGACGAAGCGGCCATCAAGGAAGACACCGTCGAAGTACCGGTACAGGTCAATGGCAAGCTGCGCGGTCGCATCGTCGTGGCTGCGGACGCCGACGCCACGGCTACCGAAGCCGCGGCGCGCGCGGATGTGCGCATCGCCGAGCTACTGGCCGGTAAGACCGTGGTAAAAGTGATCGCGGTCCCAGGCCGGCTGGTGAACTTCGTCGTAAAGTAAAGATCGCGGCATCCCATTCTGCCCACACTGTTTCTTCCGCGTGGCCGCCGAGAGCAACCTGTGGGAACCCTTGCAAGGGCGTCAGGCCGTGCGAACTGCCCTTGGTGACGACGGGGACGGTTTGGTTTAATCCGCGGCTCAGACGAAGCCCGATCCTACGGTGCCGGCGAACCTTTCCTTTCCTATTCATGCCCGGTGCCCGCAGCGCACCCTACCCCCACGTCGGGAACAGAGCAATGCTTCCACTGCGCGACGTTTCTCTGTTGTTGCTACTTGCCGCCTGCGGTTGTTCGCGTAGTGGAGGCGAACCGACTGCTGACGCACCACGCGACGACGCGCTAGTGGCAGCCGCGACGAGCGAGGATGCCGCATCCGGCGACAATTCGTCGGCCGACCGAGCCGACTTTGCTCGGCAACTCGCCATGCTAACTCGACAAGCCGAAGATCATGAACGCCGCGGCTATTTCGCAAATGCCATCGTGTCCCGCAAAGAGATAACGCAGTTGCTCGAAGCGCAATACGGCGCCGATGCCTGGGAGACGCGCACGGCGCAACTTGCCCTGGCCCGCCAAAGTCAGCTGCACGAGCTGGAGCCAATCCAGCGGGCCAAGAACGACGAGTCCAACGCGCGCGAGCAGCGGGCGCGTCAATTGTGGCAGCTCGGCAAAAGGCAAGAAGCGCTGACCGCACTGAGCGAAGCGCACACGCTCGCCGCCCAGGTATGGGGTGAAGAACACTACGCCGTGGCCAGCCTGATCGATCTGCAGGCCCGCTGGCAGATTGCGCTGGGAGACACTGCCGCCGCCGAATTCCTGTTTCGTCAGGCGTTGACGATACGTGAAAAGGTCTTGACGGCGTTGCATCCTGACACGGTCAGCAGCACTAGCGCGCTTGGCCTGCTACTGCAGGCCGGAGGTCGCACCAGCGAGGCCGAGCCTTTGTTGCGTCAGACCGTCGAACGAGCGCGCTCGCTATGGGGCGAAAATCACTTGCAGTACGCCGTACACCTCAACAATCTCGCCATGCTCCTGCACGACATGAATCGAAACGCCGAGGCTGTCGCGCTGTTGCAGCAGACCACGCAGATCCGCCGCGACCAATTGGGTGACAAGCACGAATCGGTAGCCCAAAGCCTGCTCAATACGGGCACCATTTACTATGCTGACCAAAACCTGGCCGCAGCTGGGCCCTTGTTCCGTCAGGCACTCGAAATTTTCGAGCCTACGATCGGCGGCGGCCAAGCGATGACGCGCATGGCCCGCTCAAATCTCGGGCTGACGCTCATGGCCGAGCGCCATTTCGACGAAGCCGATACATTACTCCGCGCGGATCTCGACTGGATCAAAAAAGAACTCGGCGAAAATCACGCGGAATATGCCGAGGGCCTGTCACGCCTGGTCGCGTCGTATGGAAACCAAGGCCGCTACAACGAGGCGCTGCCGCTGGCCGAGCGCGCGGCCGAGATTCATCGGAAAACCGCAGGGCCGGATGACGCTCACACCCGCGCGGCTCAAGAACTAGTCAGCAAGGTGCGCAGTAAGCTCGGCACCAAGCCCGCCACGGATTCCGCCACCACCGCGTCCGTGAGAGCACCGGCAAGCGTCGCCCGCGGACAAGCGCCGCAAAACAATCCGCGACAGTAAGGATGCTGACCGAGTCGCTGGTCGCACGATAGAGTCGTGGGGCTTAGCGCGCCATTTCCGCGATCCGCGCGGCCTTCTCGGGGTCCATCAGTTCCGGGTGACGTTTCTGGACGGAGCAGGCCTTGGGAATCGAGTGGCCGCGTACATACGGCTGAAAGGGATTATTCAGCACGAAATCCTGGTGGTACGTCTCGGCGGGATAAAACGCCTTCAGCGGTTCAAGCTTGGTCACGATCCGCCGCTGGCCATAGGCCTTCTTGTCGGTCAATTCGTGAATCTTCGCTTCGGCGGCCTTCTTTTGCGCATCGCTGTCGTAGAAAATCGCCGACCGATACTGGGTCCCCATGTCGGGGCCTTGGCGATTGAGCTGCGTAGGATCATGCGCGTCGAAAAACACCATTAGCAATTGGTCGTACGTGATCACCGACGGATCGTAGGTAACGCGGATCGCCTCGGCGTGCCCAGTGGTGCCGCGCGAGACTTGGTCATAGGTGGCCGTTTCCTTACTTCCGCCCGCGTAACCACTTTCCACGTCACTCACGCCGCGCAGCTGTTGAAACGCCGCCTCGGTACACCAAAAACATCCACCGGCAAATACTGCCGTCTCGGTCATGTTCTTCTCCTTGTTCGCTGACACGGCGGCCGTTCGCTCCAACTTGCCGGCAGCTCCCTGGCTGGCCGGTACGACCGCGTCGCTAGCTGCTACTTTATTATTATCAGTCCCCTTCGCACTACTGGCACCGTCGGCCGACGCCAACGAAGTCGCGTGCTCGTGCTTGTCAGCGGCCGGGTCGGCGATGCTAGCCAGGGCGTCGGCGTCGGTGAAGACAAGCGAAGCGGAATTCATGCAGAACCGCATCCCGGTCGGCGCTGGACCATCATTAAACACGTGACCCAGGTGCCCCTTGCAGCGCACGCACTTCACCTCGACGCGCGAGGAGCCGTCGCTGACGTCGCGTGTGAACTCAATATTCTCTTTGCCGACCGGCTTTAAGAAGCTTGGCCAACCTGTGCCGGAATCGAACTTGGCCGACGAAGAAAACAGTGGCAAACCGCAACCCGCACAGCAGTAGACTCCTTCCTTCTTGTTGTCTAACAGGTTTCCACAAAAGGGGGCTTCCGTGTCCTTGGCGCGCAGCACGTGAAACTGGTCGGGCGTAAGTCGGCGTCGCCATTGCGCCGGACTGAGCACCAATTTTGGCGAGTCGACCGGACCGACGAGTTGTCCCTCGCGGTCGAACACATAAACGCTGACCAGATGCGGGTCGCGTTTGCTCGCGGATGGTGTCGTCGATCGAGCTTTAGTCGCGGTGGGGGTTGTGGTCGAGCCATCCTCGGCGACGGCGGCCCGAGCCACGGCAAACGACCACACTAACAATAGCACTACAGTGCAAGTCACCTGAGTCGTACGCATCGACCGGGCTCCTCACGAAAAAGAGCAAACGTGCCACCCACCTGCGCAAGCGTCCGGGGGACGTCTTAACTATAGCAACCCGGCCGAAAGGAGCAATTTTAGTCAGGTGACAAAACCGCAAGGGTTGGGGCGAAAGCCCCGTACGACTGCGCCGCTAGGCATTCCCATCTCAACCGTGGCTGCCCGTCCGGTCGCTGGACCATTTGGGCGGCGGCGTAGGCCGAAAATTCGCCGTTTTCCCTGGGCGCGCCGAATCGAGACTCCAGTGCAATCACTCGCACTCATGGGGTGCAAAGTCCCATCTGGATGCGACGCTGCTCGACAGGCCGCCGGAGTGATCTTGCCGACTTGCATTAGGCAACTATTGGCTCGGTCGACGAAAGCCCCAAGCAATTGGGATGTGCGACGAATGTCCTTACGAAATCGTGGCATGTTGCGACGATTCTAGAACCATATCCTGCGATTGAAAGCATCGCCGGGGCCTGCCGGTTCCAGAGTAAATGTTCCGGCGTGTAACGAATCTAAGCACGGTGGAAGCGAGTTCATGGGTTTATCAGGTAAACAGCGGCGGCCAAGATTTCGACGGTCAAAGTCCTTTGCCCCACAGCGTGGTGCGTGCCCTGATCGGTTTGGCGGCATATGCCGTTCAGCGTACGGCACATGCTGCTTTCGCTAAAACTAGGCGAAACAGCGGGCCGCCATTCGGTTTGCAGCGTCAGTCCCTTCCTTGTCTTAAGCACCTAAACAGGCGATGATGTACAAGCGTTTCAGTTCCGGCGAGGTTGCCATTCCCTGACAACGGGGATCATAGCCTGGCTATCCACTGAGTTCCGTCCGCATGTCATCCTCGCTGTGGCGCGGTCATGATTATCGTCTTTAATTGTCCGGGTTGCGGAAATACGTTGCGGATGAAGGAGCAGTACGGCGGCCAGCGCGGTCGCTGTCCGCATTGCCAAGGCGCCATCACGGTGCCATCGATCGAGACCGAGGCAGGCATGGACTTATTGCCGCTCGAAGGTCCGGCGCCCTCGCCGCCGTCTCCACCACCAGCGACTCCGTCGTTTTCGCTTGGCTCACGTTTGCCACCATCCGGTACCATATCGCCAGGCCCAACTTCGGCCGGGGCGCCGTCGCTTGGCGGCGACAGTAATATCGGCTTGGCGCCGATGGAAGAGGTCCACGCCAAGCAGACTCCGCCCACGGTATCCGCCCCAGTAACCGCGTCTTCCGGTGCCAAAGCATCGGGGCCCAGCAGCAGCATTCTTGGGCTTGCGCCGCTCGAAGAGAGTTTCGCCAAACAACCAGCGCCCAAACCAGCACCTGCGCCAACTTCTGCGAAGAGCCCAGCGGGTGATAGCGATCTCAGCCTGGCTCCGCTGGAAGGTAGCGGCGCGCCGGCAGCCAAAACTCCTGGTGCCACACCCCCTAAGCCTGTCGCTACAAATGCGGTCGCGG